>NZ_JBALOS010000451.1:0-1444 GCF_036962765.1 Neobacillus drentensis | reverse complement strand
ATAAATAGGATAAATAATTTAAATGAAACCCAGTTGTCTCTCGATACTTACCTGGCATATGAGCAAATTTTTGAATTTAAGATTATTTTAATACTATGTAAGTTATTAGTATCTAAATATGATGTCTCAATTACGAATCCACCATATATGGGGATAAAAGGAATGAATAGAAAGATTTCGGAATATTTAAAAAAACATTATAAAAATTCCAAGACTGATTTATCTGCAGTGTTTATTGAAGTATTAACGAAACTTACAAAAGAGAATGGATTCTATTCGATTATTAATCAACAATCATGGATGTTTTTATCAAGATATGAAAATCTTCGAAAAAATATATTGAGCTCACAAACCATATATTCTATGATTCATTTAGGCGCTAGAGCCTTTGAAGATATTGGTGGTGAAGTTGTTCAAACTCCTTCCTTTACAAATAGAAATATAAAAATAGAAAAATTTCTTACCACGTATAAACGGTTAGTGAACTATCAAAATTACTCATTAAAAAACAAGGCCTTTTTTGAAATGGAAAATTTATTTTTTGTTACTCAAGAATTCTTTAACTCTTTCCCAGGTAATACACTCTCATATTGGGTAAATGAAAAAATAAAGGATATTTTTAATACTGATACTAAACTTGAGGATGTTGCCGAACCTCGAGTAGGTCTCCAAACGGGGGATAATGGGCGCTTTTTAAGATTATGGTATGAAGTTAATAAAGAGAAGATTGGATTCGGATATCCTAATAATAATTTAGCAGAAGCCAGTAGAAAAAAATGGTTCCCATATAATAAGGGTGGTTATTATAGAAAATGGTATGGTAATCTAGAAAGTGTGGTTAATTGGGAAAAGGATGGTAAAGAAATTAAAGAATTTGGACATTATTTAAACTCAATAAAACCTGCCTCTTCAAGGATGGGTATAGCTAATAATTCTGAATTTTATTTTCAAGAAGGACTTACATGGTCTAAGGTAACTTCAGGAAATTTTAGTTCAAGATATATTCCGAATGGTACATTATTTGATGTAGGTGGCACTTCTATGTTTAATTTAAACGAAGAATTGATGCCTATGTGTGGATTCCTAAATACTAATGTTTTTAGGGAGTTCGTCTCCTCCATATCTGCAACTTTAAATTATGAAGTAGGCGTAATCAGGAAAATTCCTTATATTCAAGTTAGAAACCTACCCATTTACAAACAAATTAAAAAAATAACCCTAGAAAATATAAAGATTGCAAAAGAGGATTGGGACTCTTTCGAAACATCGTGGGATTTTAGACAACATCCATGGATTTCATTTGCTAAAGTTAACAATGTTAATAATTTAGACGAAATATTCAACATTTGGTCTAAGCATTTAAATTTTTGTTTTTCATTACTAAAATCGAATGAAGAAAATTTAAATTATATATTTATCGATTTATATAAGTTAAAAGAAATAG
>NZ_JBALOS010000450.1:0-1432 GCF_036962765.1 Neobacillus drentensis | reverse complement strand
AATTTGAAACACTTTGGTCACAAATATCTTAATTTAAATGTATAATCTCTACTCGATGTAAAATTCAATACAGTATAGCAGTAGTGAAAAAAGGGTCAGACCCCCGGTGAAGTAAAGCTTTACCTGGGGTCTGACCCTAAATTCAAATACTTTAGAAAAAATAATTATTCTAACTAGTAATAATTATTTTAATAGAAACTACAGGATATCATCAAAAACCGTAACCGGTTTGCGTGTTTCTTCAATTAGCCCTTCCAATAAGGCTGACGGAGTGTCCTGGTAGAAGACTTTTACCTCTTGCTGGGCTCTTGTTAAAAGGACATATAGCAACCTTGCGTGCAAATCATCCTGTGGGAAACTTTCTTCATTTACATTACAAAGGATTACCGCATCAAATTCCATACCTTTAGAGTGATATGAGGTTAGCACTGTTATAGATTTATTGATCATATCATCTTCGGGACTGATATAAACGATGTCACGATAGTATTCTTGACTAAGATATTCTGCTAATTTCTTAGCCCTTTTTTCGTCCTTATGAATTATTGCAATTCTTTTATACTTTTTCCTCCAAACTTTCAGTGTTTGGACTATACTATCCAACAAATCCTTTCCTGAGTGTACTTCTGCAAAGGTAACTTTATCTCCTCTTCGATTTAGAGGTATGATTGGGTTATGAAGTAACCCATATTGGTTAATTAAGACCTTATTTGCAACTTCAATAATTTCCAATGTTGATCGATAACTTGTATCGAGAGTTAAAACCATTTCATTATTCCCTTCAAACAATGCATTATTAATAAGGGACCAATCATATTGGCCATATTCCATAAAAATTGATTGATCTTTGTCACCAAGAATCGTCATGGTTTTCGTAATTTTCTTTAAGGCTGCGAAATGGACAAAACTTAAATCCTGACCCTCATCAATTACAATATGTGAAAAATATTCAGGCTTATCATACATTGATAAATAGATATAAAATAATGGAGCCAAATCAAAATAGGTTAAGTTCATTAAGGTATAATTCTTAAACAATACAGGAATATTCGGTCCAAGTTCGTGTTCAAAGGCGTTAAGAACCTCGAAGGATAATACCTGTTTATAAACAGATAATAAATCAAATCCCTTCACACTATCTTTCCAGGCTTTGATATCTGCTGTAACCTCCTGTCGAACTTTCTTTATTTTATAGTCTGCGATCCCATCCATTTTTTTGACTATATTAACGTAGTCACTCTGAATTAAACCGCCATCTTTCAAAAAAGTTTTCACAACAAAATCATAATGCTCTTGGATTTCTTTTATTTTTGCATCTGCTATTCGACGATAATGTTTTTCAACGTGTTGTTGAAAGCGCTCAACTTTTTGGGCAAATGGTAAATATTTATATCCATTATAAATGGTCAATAATTCTTCCTTAGATAAATAC
>NZ_JBALOS010000449.1:0-1078 GCF_036962765.1 Neobacillus drentensis | reverse complement strand
ACCAAAGTGTTTCAAATTAATAAGCCGAAATTGTGTCACTCTACTTGACGGTCACACTTCACTTATTTTGTTAGTAGGAACTTTAATAGGAATATAAGAAACGATTCCTTAAAGTTGTTGACCTGGTAAAACTGGTGTTTGGAGATAAGGCTTTTAGGAGATTTATTCCTGGTGATTCGGATAATGTTAATGGGAAATGGTCAACAAATGTCATTAATATGGCCCTATTTGATGTTCAAATGTGTGGTTTTGTAAATTTTGAAAAACATCAAATTATTTCTAAAGCTGATAAGATTAGGGAAAAGTTAATTAAGTTAATGAGTCAAAATGAGGAATTTAACAATTCAATTGAGATAAAAACTAGTGACAAAAATGTTCTTTCTAAAAAATTTAAAATTTGGTTTGAAGCTCTAGATGAGATACTCGGTAGTCCANNTTTTGAAATCAATCCTACATGTCAAATTTGTCATCAACAAATATTGGCAATTGATGATTCTGAGGGAGATCACGTGGTTCCGTTTTCTGAGGGTGGAAGGACGGAAATGAGTAATGCGCAATTAGCACATAGATATTGTAATAGAAGAAAGAGTAATAATTTAATTTAAAAAGTATTATGAGTTTTTTAATAGACATTTGTACCTGCCAGACTATAGTGAACAGTTTACGATGAATAATATCGAGTTGACAAATACACAAGAGAGAAAATCACTAAGAAAAGAATGGTAAAAGTTTAAAACTTTGAGGAATAGTGGACAAATATCAACCAAGGATAATAAAAATAGAAAGATTACTTTGTTTTCAAAATAATGCCGAAAATTAGCTCTTTAAAATATGTGCCTGCCACTTCGTGAAGCTTGTTGAATCTTTCGACGGGAATTAGGTAGTGACTAGGCACTTTTATATTTTATAAAGACAAAAATATTTATCATGTCAAATGATTTGACTGAGTAAAATTGGAGTGATATTCTAGATATAGATAGGAGGGACAACCTATGGATTTTAAAAATCAACGCACTGCTCAAATTACTTGTTTACAAAAAAATCTATCCGCCATCCGGAAAATCGCAGGATGGACAGC
>NZ_JBALOS010000448.1:946-1182 GCF_036962765.1 Neobacillus drentensis | reverse complement strand
GATTAATGGATAAACTACCTCCATTAAAATTTGCATATTCAATATTAATATGCGTGGGCTTATTACGTTCTGTTATGCCTGAACTGATAAATACTTTGTTAAATGTTACTTTTGAATCGTGGCTGCCAACTGCTTCAAAGTCTCCGAAAACTTTAATTTCTTTTTCATTACCTATAATAGTTACCCCAGGTTCAACAGTTAATTTAGCACCATTAGCTATTTGTACTGTCCCAGAT
>NZ_JBALOS010000448.1:576-870 GCF_036962765.1 Neobacillus drentensis | reverse complement strand
CCATATTGTATCTTGATTGATAATTCCACTAATACTTGTTCCTGAATTAGCTAGTGCTGGCGTATTCGTTAGTGCATTCATGAGAATTACCATAAAAGATATTAAGGTTGTTACTAATCGTCTTTTCAAAAATATTTCCTCCTGTATTGAGCTTGGTGGGGGTCTGACCCCTAAATTTTCAATTACAAAATCTCTTGGACACACACGCTCCAACCTTATTTATCACAACTCATTATCTATTAAATTATTAATCTAGAAAAAATGAATAAGACAATACCATTTTCACATATATAT
>NZ_JBALOS010000448.1:0-519 GCF_036962765.1 Neobacillus drentensis | reverse complement strand
GTTCAATACCCTAAAAGAAGCTCTTTAGAAATATCAGGTCGCTTATCTGTTTCCGTTTAATATCCTTGTAGTTTACTTTCAAGGCTCAAAAAAAGGTACCTCACTCTTGTCCACACTTATGCTTTCAATCGTAGGTTTAATTCCATCTGCTGAAACGTATGTAGGAAAGTATATAAGATTTACATTTGAAACTAGTTAGATTGCTACCATAAAAAATAATTTTAAACTTCTCATCTATGCTTCCCCTTTACTACAAGTAACTATTAATCTAGATAACTTCATCTTTAGTACTTCCGAATTATCCGAATTGACCTACAAAATATATTATTATTGCTACGTGTTCCTAAAATTTCCATTACACTAAAATAATACCATACTTCCAATTCTCATCCTATAACATGTTTTTTCCATTTCCCTCAAGTTTCACTTTTAATAAAATACTTATTTAACCGCTACACTCGGGTCAAAACACGACAGCCATTCGACTAATTTCCATATAAGCTATACTAATCAAACGTT
>NZ_JBALOS010000447.1:0-1437 GCF_036962765.1 Neobacillus drentensis | reverse complement strand
GTGTATGATAAACCTTCTTTTATTGATATCAATCAATTGATCACACTTCCATTTTTTAATAATTCCATGGACGGTGACCCGTGTTAGACCGACATAGTCAGCCAATTCTTGTTGAGTAAGGTTGATTTCATTGGTTTGGCAGGAATCCATCAGCTGTAGAAGTGAAAAAGCTACTTTTTGTTCAGATGTAACCGCTTTCAAATTAATTTCGTCCAACAGCGTTTTTTCTTTTTGAATAACTGATTTAGCAAAAAGAAGAACGAAATCGGGGTACTCCTTGATTAATTTTTTGTATACTTCAAACGAAAAATAGTAGACAACTGAATCCTCAATTGCAATGGCCGAAGAAAAGTAAGGCAATTGGTCGATTGCTTGCTCACCAATCAAGAATCCTGATCCCTTAATATCTAAAATTCTATCTCCTCTCTCTGAAGTAGGCTTTAAAATTTTTATCAGCCCATTATTAATATAATAAAATCCATTTCCGATTTCACCTTGCTTATATAGAATTGCTTTTTTTTTAAGGAATTGCCTTTCCCCGTATCTTAAGAAGGACTCCCAGGAATTTAAGCTCGCGCTTTCTTGCTGTGAGAAGGTATGCATCTATGTAGCCTCCTTAGTAGATATTATAGAATCATTCTTAATAATAGCTTCAATTTGTTTGATATCAAGAAGGTCTATGGATCGGTTGCGGATGTCAATCAAATCCTTTTTCATCCACTGTTGAAGAATCTTATAGATACTGATACGTGAGGTTCCGATGTATTGGGCTAGAGAAGTTTGGCTTATAGGTAATTGGGAACTTCCGTATTTGTGGTAAAGCTTAAGAAGAAAATGTGCCATTTGCAGTTCCACAGGGGTGTTTAATAAGGAAACGGTTTCCGCAAGTAAACGGATTTTTTGGATCAGTGAATTCATAAATAGTGTTCCTGCATCTTGATGCTCTTTGCACATTTCCTGAAAGGTTTCGTTTGAATAGTAATAAAGGATGGACTTTGTTTCAGTAATAGCCGTTGTCATATAGGGCTTTTCTAGAATTCCTTGCTCACCAATCAGGAAACCTTCAGGAATATAGTCAACGATTCTCTCAATTCCTTGATCAGAAATAATTTTGATGTTCACGTGACCCTCAGCGACAAAATAAAAACCATTTCCACGCTCCCCCTGCCGAAATAATAGGTGATTTTTTTTTAGGACACGCTTTTGGCCATAGAATAGATAAGGATTCCATTGGTATCGAAGTAGGTTTTCCATTTCTTCCCCCTTCCAATAAATAATAGAAAATATAGAATAATCTAATAGATATTCCGTTTTATATTATATTGTATTTTCATTATTTTTCAAGAAAGTATTTTTTGTGGTAAAAACATTTAAGAGATTAAGAATCTGGTGCCCATTTTTTTGCATGAGTGTGAAATAATCTCCTTTAAAATTAAT
>NZ_JBALOS010000446.1:0-2413 GCF_036962765.1 Neobacillus drentensis | reverse complement strand
TTATAATAATAAATATAAAATCTACAACAAAAAGGACAATACCTAAATGAAGGTATTGTCCTTTTTGTTTATCACAATAGAGAAAGTCCTTTTACTTATACACTTGTATTCTGCGGAACCTCATTTCACTAATAAAAGTAGAAACTAATAAGAGAATTCCACCTATGATTTGTAATAACGTGAATTGCTCTTGTAAAATTAACCCAGAGATTAAAATAGCTACAAATGGGTCAAAATAACTCAACATAGCTATGCTCTGACCTTTTAATTTTTCCATACCAGAGAAATACAACCAAAACCCTACTCCTGTATTTACAACCCCTAATAAAATGATAAAAGGAATGGAGGATATAGATACATTTAGTATGTTAAATCCTTCTGTAATAAGAACGTAAGGTAGAAGAATAAAAGCTGTAGTACCCAGTTGAATAATGGTTACTTCCAACCTATCTATATCTTTGATAAACTTATTTAACAACATCAATGCAGCATAAAAAGCTGCTGCAACTAACCCCAAAATTATTCCAAGTACATCATCTTTTCCAGATGCACTTATCCCATTTCCCACAATGAACATCATACCTATTACTGCTATAACAATACATATCACTTTTTTTATAGGTAGTTGTTCCTTTAAAACAAGGGGTGAAAGTAACATCACAAAAACAGGTGCAAAATAATATCCTAATGTAGCATTTGCGAGAGATGTGTAATTATATGATTGATAAAGAAAAATCCAGTTTCCTCCCAAGGCTATTCCTGATGCCAAAAGAACTAACGCATTACTCTTCATCTTTTTCAATGTAAAAGTTTTTCTCTGATTAAAGAATACAAGTATTAAAAAGAGACAACCAATTGAGCTGCTTAAGAATGCTGTTTCACTCGAAGATAAGTCAATGTATCTTACAACTAAACCAATTGTTCCAAAAATAATCATTGACAATATAAACTGAATGTTAGATTCCATTTCCTACTCCTTCGAATCTGCGAAACAGCTTATATTTCGCAGATTCTTAATCTGTTTTAAATATAAGCGTGTTTATGAGCAGAAACGGTGGTGGTGGAGAAGTAGCCAGTCTAACACTTGGATTAATAATTGATTTTGATAATGGCATTAAAAACTAACCTCCATTTTATTAAGATTAAATAAGTATACAATAAAAAATAACCTTTTTATTAATAGATATTTTAAATTTACAGCTTTACTTACAAAAAGGGGCAGCATTCCTGTAATAAAGAACTGTAAAATAGGACAAGTTTGTGAAGAATTGTTCTTAAAGGAACGGGGGCGATGCTTCAATTACGAAGGATCGCTTTTTCTTATTTAAGTAACAGGGAGGTTAGTTGAATAAAAGTTGCGTATCGTTTACGCAACTTTTATTCAATTTAACCTAGAAAATAGACATAGATATTAGTCGGAATAAAAGATAATTATATAGAATCTAACCAGTTCATCAGAAGAGTTAATATAAATGTGTTCAGTATTTGCGTTAAATTTAATCGTCTCATCAGTGTTTAATTCAAACTTCTCACCTTGGACATCGAGTGTAAGTATACCGCGTTGTATAAGTACATATTCCTCACCTATATGCTTTTCGGATATATGACTAACACCAGGTTTTAGGTCTACCGTGAAAATTTCAAACTTTTTTTCCGGATGAAATGGGAAAACGGAATATACAAGATAATTTCCATCATCATCAATCAATGGGTTCAGGTGATTGATGTTTATTTTTTCAATTTGTGGCTTATCAGTTTCCTTTAAAAAAGCAGAAAAAGATACTTGTAACCCATTTGCAATTTTCCAGAGAGTGGTGACAGTCGGGTTTGATTTTCCATTTTCAATTTGAGCTAACATTGCTTTACTAACTCCAGTCAGTTCCGCTACGCTATCTAAGCTCAATCCTCGCTTTTTTCTCATTTTGCCAAGATTATTAGCTATAACCTCTTGAATGATCTCCATAAAAAATCTCCTTGACTCTTTTTTGTGTATACTATAGCATACATATAAACAATATAACAGACAAAAAGGTGGGGAAACTATGAATGAATTATCTCACGAAATGACTCGCGAAGAAAATCTCTCTACATTTTCTCAAGGAGTAAAAGATTGCATTCCAACTTTAATTGGTTATATCAGTATTGGAATTGCTGCGGGGATTGTTGGATCTTCTTCAAATCTAAGTATAGTAGAAATAACTCTTTTATCGGCATTAGTTTATGCTGGTGCATCTCAATTTATTATTTGTGCACTGCTAGTATCAGGAAGTCCTATTTCAGCCATTATATTTACAACTTTCATTGTGAACTTTCGGAATTTTTTATTAAGTATGACATTGGCTCCCCACTTTTCAAAATATTCATTAATGAAAAATATCGGGATTGGAGCACTTGTAACAGATGAGTCGTTTGG
>NZ_JBALOS010000445.1:0-1273 GCF_036962765.1 Neobacillus drentensis | reverse complement strand
AAGAAATGCTCCAATTGATGTATATTTATTAATTATTTCGTAATTTTAATCATAATGCAGAGGAGTTTTCAGCATGAAAGACATTTTAAAAAATTATTTAGAAATGATTCAAGATAGATTATGGGAGATTAGTGATACCTTATACCATCATCCCGAATTAGGGGATCAAGAATATGAATCTAGTAAACGATTAATAGAGTTCCTCGAAGAACATAATTTTGTAGTGGAGAAGGGAATTGTTGGCCGGGCAACATCTTTTAAAGCCGTATATGACAGCAAGAAGGTTGGACCAACGATTGCTTATTTATCCGAATACGATGCATTACCAGAGGTTGGGCATGGGTGCGGTCATAATATGATCGGAACGATGAGTGCAGGTGCTGGTGTGACCTTAAGTAAAGTAGTGGATGAAATTGGCGGCCGTGTAGTTGTCTTAGGAACACCTGCCGAAGAAACTAACGGTGCCAAAGTGCCGATGTCAGAACAAGGTATGTTTGATGATATAGATGCAGCAATGATTCTGCATCCTGGAGATGAGTCCTATGAGAGTGGTGAATCTTTAGCAATGGATGCGATTCAATTTGACTTCCGAGGCAGGACCAGTCATGCGGCAGCTTCTCCAGAGAAGGGTATTAATGCACTCGATGCTGTAATCCAATTATTTAATGGGATCAATGCCCTTCGTCAACATGTAACTTCTGATGTTAGAATTCATGGGATCATTAAAGAAGGCGGAGTGGCAGCCAATATTGTCCCTGATAAAGCCGTTGCTCAGTTTTATGTTCGAGCCAAAGACCGAAGCTATTTAAATGAGGTTGTTCAAAAGGTAATCAGTATTGCAAAAGGGGCATCTTCGATGACTGGTGCAGAAGTCCATATTGAAAATTATGAATTAAGTTATGATAATATGGTAACCAATCAAACGCTGTCCCAATTATTTACTGCAAATCTCTTGAGTACTGGTGTTAAGCAAGTTCACAAAGCGAAGAATTCATATGGTTCAATTGACATGGGGAACGTAAGCCATGTTGTCCCAGCTATCCATCCTTACATTGGTCTTGATTCGCCTGGACTTATTGCTCATACTAGGGAATTTGCAGATTTAACAATCACTGATAACTCTCACCAGATACTTTCAAAGGGAGCTTTGGCTCTTGCCCTAACTGGCTTTGATTTAATAACCAATAAAGATGCATTGGAAAAAATGAAAAATGAATTTATGCAGGCAGTAGAAAGCAAACATTAATATTTTTTCTAAAGGCTATTTTCGCAT
>NZ_JBALOS010000444.1:714-993 GCF_036962765.1 Neobacillus drentensis | reverse complement strand
TAATAATAACAGCTTTATTATTCCTGAAAATCATACTTTTGCTGACTTAAAAAAACAACTATTAGAGGTGCTTTTACGTTGGCAAGAGTTATTATCTGAAGAAAAAGTTGAGAGAAAAGTTAATGGTTATCCTGGACACGTGAAATGGTGGGCAATACTCGGAAATGTGTCAACTCATAACGCATATCACATTGGTCAGATCATTTATATCCGGAAGTTGCAAAATAGCTGGAAAATAGATGCAGGAGTAGATAAATAAAAGTTGCACTAGCGGGTGCG
>NZ_JBALOS010000444.1:0-666 GCF_036962765.1 Neobacillus drentensis | reverse complement strand
TTTTAAAGCCTTTTTTAAATAATTTTAAAAGGAATTTATAATAAATGGGCGACTCTTTACATTATCTTATATAGAGAGATTCTAAAGAGGGGGTAAAAACGTTGAATGTGATTAATTTGTTACTTTATGAAATAGAACATACTTATAGTCAAGATGATTGGTACTCACCATTAAAACTACTTATAAACGACTTGACTGTTGAACAAGCAGTTTGGAAGCCTGAAAGCAACAACACAATAAATTCGATTTGGGAAATTATTGCTCACTTGCTATATTACAAAGAGCGATTGTTATTGCGGTTACAAGGAAAAACTGCAGAGTATGCTTCAAATAACCAAGATACTTTTGCTTTTAAAGGAGATTCACAAGAAGATTGGGATGCTTCAGTCAAAAGGATGCGTCAAGTTAATCATGAAATAAATGAGAAAATCCAAAAATTGAATGCAACAGATTTAGAAAATGTTACATCTAAACTTCCACTATGGAAACATATTAATGGTGTAATCCGTCATGACGCTCATCATGCTGGACAAATCATAGTAATTAGAAAATTACAAGGTGCATGGCCAGTTGATAAAGATAAAAACCGATATGAGTGATTCTCATTTCGACAGAGCTATTTCTTGTTCTCCTCTTTATGTTCTTTCACTAACGGGTGCTTGAGTT
>NZ_JBALOS010000443.1:0-1154 GCF_036962765.1 Neobacillus drentensis | reverse complement strand
TCATGGTTTCCAATAAACTGTTAAAATAAAAATATAACAATATAGATTTCTAAGGGAGTCATTAAAATTGAATTCAGAAGATTTAAAGAATGAACAAAAAATACTTGATAATACAATAAAGAAAATTAAGGACCAATCCTATTTTGTTTGGGAGTTATTAGAAGGGAAAAAGGGGAATTTTAAAAGAGGAATCAATGATACTGGTGATGAGATTGCTTATCGAAGAGGGAAACTGGACAGAGAATTATTAAGAAAGGCAGAAAAGGAGCCCTACTTTGGGCGATTTGATATTACTTCCGAAGAAGATGGTAAAGAAACTTTTTATATCGGTAAACAAGGAGTTCGTGACCAAAACGAAAATGTTGTGGTAGTTGATTGGAGAATGCCGATTGCCTCTGTATTCTATAATTTTACTCCAGACCAACCTAAACAGTCTTATTCATTCCATGACGGAAAAGCAAAGAGGAATATTAATCATTCAGTAGATGTTCTAAAAAAGAAGGAATTCACGATAAAGGACCAAAAAATTATTAAAATCATTCAACAGGTCTCAGAAAAACTTAACGAAAACCTTAATGTAACTATTACGGAAAAAGGAGAAGAATTAACCATAACTGATGACTTTTTAAGGGAAATTATAGAAAATAGCAATACAACCGGCTATTTAAAAGAAATAATTGCCTCAATACAAAAAGAACAGGATAAAGCAATTCGACAACCGATTGATCGCAATGTAATTATCCAAGGAGTTGCAGGTTCTGGAAAATCATCCATCGCCTTACACCGTTTGTCCTATTTACTTTATAATAATAAAAATATCAAACCATCAGACGTTTTAATCCTTGGCCCGTCTAATTTATTTATTAGTTCCGTACAGGATTTATTGCCGAATTTAAGTCTGGAAGGAATTAGACAGTCCACTGTTCAACAAATGCTGTACCAATATTTACAATCAGTAATAAAAGAAAAGTTTGATTTATCTTACAATACCTATTTTGAAGAAGTGCTATTTTCTAAGAAAAATGAAGTCAAAAAAATAATAGAGTTTAAAGGTTCAGAAACTTTTGTACTTATTTTAGATATTTTTGTTAATGATTTAAAGAACAAGTATGAAAGTCGTATTCAGCCAATTACTATCCTAAATGAGTATTTAT
>NZ_JBALOS010000442.1:0-1443 GCF_036962765.1 Neobacillus drentensis | reverse complement strand
TTGCCCTATAAGGAATCAGGCTTTTTTATGTAAATTTGAAATCTAGAATGAAATGTACTAAGAATAACAAAAGCTAAAGGTTGATAAAGGAATAATTTTTAAAATTGAAATATACTTATATTGGAAGGGACGTGATTATTTTGAAAAAAGGTTATATGGTAATTGGTGTCATCATCGCAGTGGTGGTTATTTTTGGTGCCATGTTAGTCTCCAGCTATAACTCCTTTGTCAATTTAGAGGAAAATGTGGACCAGTCCTATGCTCAAATTGAAACCCAACTGCAAAGAAGGCTCGACTTAATTCCAAACTTAGTTAATACGGTAAAAGGTTTTGCTTCACATGAAAAAGAAGTCATTGCCTCCATTTCAGATGCCCGGGCAAGATTAGCTGGTGCGGATACGCCGCAAGAACAAGCTACAGCTAATTCAGAGCTCTCGGGTGCGTTAAGTCGATTGCTTGTTGTTGTTGAAAATTATCCCGATCTAAAAGCCAATCAGCAGTTTACCCAATTAATGGATGAACTGGCAGGAACGGAAAATAGAATTGCAGTAGCACGCAAAGATTATAATGATCAAGTGGCAGTTTACAATAAAAAAGTAAAAAGATTCCCTGGTGCACTTATTGCAGGGATAACCGGTTTTGATGAAAAAGAATACTTTAAAGCAGACCCTAATGCGAAGGAAGTTCCAAAAGTTGACTTTGGGGGCAATGAATAATGAATGCGAATCGGGTCTTCAGCCTATTATTGGTGTTTTTCACTTTTTTTCTGTGTGCTGTAAATACTCAAGCTCAGGATGTCCAAATTCCTGCACCTGTCGGCGATATTTACGTACAGGACTTTGCCAATGTATTAAACGAAACAGAAAGAGCCGAATTAATCAATTTAGGCAGGAACATTGAAGACCAAACAACGGCACAAATTGCTGTTTTGACTGTAGAAACGATTGGAGACCGAACGATAGAAGAGTTTGCGAATGAAGCTTTTCGGCAATATGGAATCGGGAATAAAAGAGAAAACAATGGTGTTTTAATAGTCCTATCCATGCAGGATCGGAAAGTAAGGATTGAAGTAGGCTATGGACTAGAAGGCAGAATTCCAGATGGAAAAGCAGGTCGAATTCTTGATGAATATGCCATTCCATATTTAAAAAATCAGCAGCCGGACAAAGCGATAGTTGAAACCTATAAAGTTCTCGCAAACGAAGTCCTCGCTGAGTATGGAAAAAATGGAGAAGTAAGTAAGCAGACCACAGATGATAAAGGAATTGGTATTCCCAGTTGGTTGCTGGTCATTGTAGTGATTGTCGTTGTATTTTTTGATTTTAAGTTTTTTGGTGGGACGCTCACCTATCTTCTCCTATCCATCATCTCTAGAGGTGGAGGTAGAGGAGGCGGCGGCGGTGGAAGTGGTGGTTCTCGAGGAGGTGGAGGTGGTTCTTCCGG
>NZ_JBALOS010000441.1:0-1372 GCF_036962765.1 Neobacillus drentensis | reverse complement strand
ATTACATAGGACGAAACAAAAATACGCTAAATTCTTTCCAACATACCTTGAAAAATTTATGATTTAACACATAAGGAACCATCTATATTTGTGGATGGTTCCTGACACCCTAAAAGTCACATTCACTTATAAAGTGTACCCGTTGTAAACGACATTTTAAAAATAGGTTAGGCGCTGTGAAGAAGATGATTTCTGTATTGTACAGGAGTCATCTTTTTTAAATTCCATTGGTAGCGATAATGATTGTAATAGGTTTTTTATTTTGAATCTTAAGGCAAATGATTTACTGAGTGGCTTATGTATTTAATGCAGTGTGGGGCATAGGGATTGTTTTTCCTTTGAATCTCTCGCTTTTTAAATTTGGTTAAAATCAATATCCAAAAACAAGAAATTTGTGAAGGGAGAACAAAATTTTTTTCATTCTATATCATGTCTTTTTAAGAATAGTGGAAGAATAAACAGAAAATGCTACTTAGGTGCAGATGATTTGTCATCGTCAGGAGGTCTACCTTGTTCAATCAGATAGTAAAAGCTGTACCAAATTTATTTACGATTGGAAATTTATTGTGCGGTGTTCTTTCAATTACTTTTAATATGAGTGGCTTTTTAGAAGTAGCCTCCATTTTCATTTTCTTTTCGGCTGTTTTAGATCTACTTGACGGAAGGGTTGCGAGAAAATTAAAAGTGAACAGTGAATTTGGCGTAGAATTGGATTCCTTAGCTGATATTGTTAGTTTCGGAGTTGCTCCAGCACTTTTATTTCATTCGTTAGCAGTACCATCCATTTTAACTTCTTTGGCGTTTATCCTTTTCCCAACAATGGGGGCAATAAGATTAGCTAAGTTTAGTGTAAAACCAACCATTGGTTATTTTAAAGGATTACCTATTCCAGCGGCTGGATTGCCATTGGCTGGTATGGGATTCTTTTTATATAGCAATGCATGGATTACCTTAATCCTGGCTCTGTTGATGGTAAGTCCAATTAAGGTTAAAAAACTCTAATTTTAATATCCATTGTAAAAAAGCTGGTAACCTTTTCGAAAAAAGGGATTAGCTTTTTTATTTTATCCATAACCTTTTTTTTCTCTTAAAACCAGATTAAGAATTCATGAATATGGAAAATGAATTTATTTATCGTGCTACATTGTATGTAGATCTAAATTTAAATTGACTTTAGTGTTTCTTTTTATAAGGCTATTTTCGCATGGATTGTTGTTTTTCGTATAAATTCATCAACCCGTATAACTAGATGCTTCGTGGCATCTTTTCGTAAGAACATTTGCGAAAATTGCCTAGAAACTTAGTAAATGACCCTTATAAGGCTCCAAAAGCAACAAAGTTTACGAAAAGAGCCATTGGGAAAAATAAATAT
>NZ_JBALOS010000440.1:0-1237 GCF_036962765.1 Neobacillus drentensis | reverse complement strand
TTCGATGGTATTTCCCTTAATGAAGAACCAACACCGATTTATAATAATAACGAAGAAATCTCATTAAGAAAAACATTGACAGCAGCTAAAGGTATTTTTTCAGAAATATATGTGACAAGTAATCAAGCATTACATGGGTATATCATTAGTATTATGAATAATTATTTTGTTTTCTACTCCCCTATCTACAAAACCATGTTTATTTCCCTTAACCATTTAAAATGGTTAATACCATACACAAATAATCAACGTCCATACGGCCTAAGTAACGCAAATCTGCCAGTAAATCCAAGCAATATAACCTTTGCCAGATCGTTTGAAGTTCAAATTGAAAAGCTCAGTGGAGAATTGATCGTCTTTAATATCGGGGAGAACGAAAATGTAATTGGGAAAGTAAAGGGAATAAAGGATAATTTTGTGGAATTGATTGGTGCAAAAGGAGATCCGGTCTTTATTAATCTTCAACATATTAAAACAATTCATATGACTTAATTCGTTAAGTTAATTTTTATAATGGATTATTAGTAAACAAGCTTTTTTCTTGCAAAAAAAAACAGAGTGTCTAGAGACACTCTTTTTATTAGCCAGGAAACTATTACCTTATTACATTCAGAAGCTATTTTTCTTTCACGAGAGCTGTTTCTGGTTTTTGGTTGAAAGACAATAGTTCAAATGCAATTCCATAAAGGAATGTGACAAGGAACATGGATCCAATCATATCGAAAATGACATGCTGCTTGACAAATAGCGTTGAAATAATGATTAATGTCCCAATAATATGGATACATAAATGGTTAATAATATGCTTGTTTTTAATATGAAGTGATGCAAGCATTATTGTAAATGTGGTAAGCACATGGATACTTGGGAAACAATTAAACGGACGATCATTTGCGTAAATAAATTGAACTAGATTATTAAAGAAATTATCCCCTACAATAGTTGGTCTTGGGACTGTTGTTTGGAAAAAGAAATAAATAATAAAGCAAATTAACTCTCCTGCAACAATTAAAAGTAACGTCTTCAGGTATACTTTTGTGTCCTTAAAACAAAAGTATACAAGATAACAAAAGATATACGCATACCAGAGGATGTAGGGAATGATAAAAACTGACAAAAACGGAATCGACTGGTCGAAGGAAGTACTAATATCAATAGATCTATGTGAACGTGAATTTAATAACTCATATATTTTTGCCAGAACTGGTATGACTAGCAGAAATAATAAGTAGGGAGC
>NZ_JBALOS010000439.1:0-989 GCF_036962765.1 Neobacillus drentensis | reverse complement strand
GTATGGTATTTTATGGTTCAATCACCACAATGAAGAAAGAGACCCGTAACGGTAATCTCTAACGCCTTCCCTTATTCATATCTGAAAATTGGAAATCTTATTTATCATTGTCAAGTGTTGCATTATGATTGAGTTTCCACACGTCTTTGATCAAGTTTTAATCGTCCTTTTCCCCATCCTGGTTTACCAATTGTTCTTTAATGAGAGCGATTACAAACGAAGAAAGCCATATGCTAAATTGTCTATGTTGCTGCTAATTATGTTATTGCTGACGATGTCGTTTCCTATTGAATTAGAAAAGGGATATTACTATGACTTTAGAGTCATACCTGTTATCATTTCGTTTGTTTATGCAGGTGTCATTCCTGGTTTCATCTTGGTAACCGTTCTGTTACTATACAGGTTTTATCTTGGCGGCGATGGGATTTACCTCAATTTAATGAATATTATACTTATTACTTCTCTTTTGTTATTTTTCAAGCTGAAGTGTCAATCCTTCTTGTTGAAAAATAAGACATTAGTAGTCAGCATTATCTTTTTTGCATCCGTTGTATTCCAACTAATTTATCTGTTTAAGTACGATCAGACAGAACTAATACCTTTCACGAATACATTTTATTTTATTTCATGGATTAGTTTGCTGATGGTGGTATTTATCATCGATTATGTGGATCAGCATGTAAAGATCCAGAAGGAACTGCAAAGAGCTGAAAAATTGAATGTTATTAGTCAACTAGCAGCTTCTGTTGCGCATGAGGTACGAAACCCTATGACGACCGTCAATGGCTTTTTGCAGCTAATGCGCAGTGATACTCATATAGATAATAATCACAAGGACTATATTGACATTTCACTTAGAGAATTAAACCATGCCCAATCCATTATTAATGATTACTTATCTTTAGCTAAACCTAATACAGAGGGGGTCAGCGCGATTAACCTCTCGAATGAAGTAAAGAATGTCATCGGACTCATCACTTCATACTCTA
>NZ_JBALOS010000438.1:0-1090 GCF_036962765.1 Neobacillus drentensis | reverse complement strand
ATATAATCACCAAAATTAAGGATTTTGGTCATTCCTGTTATTGAGTGATTATTTTCGTAAATCAAAATAGTTTTAGGATCCATCAGTTTTGGGTCTTTAAGCCAAATAATATTTTCATAATTATATGGATAAACTGTATTTCCATTCAGGAACTTTACGTGCCATTTATCCTTAACATTTTTACAAAAGTCAATTTCTACAGTTTTATCTATGTCATTAGCAAGAATAAGATTATTTCCCTCGTCCATAATGTCCTCCCTGCCTAAATAAGTGACTATTTTCCTACTAAATAATACCATAATTATCCCATCCTAAGGGATATTGGATTAGTCCTCCAGTGAAATAAAGCATAAACGCACCGGGGCGCTGACTCCAAAAACTCCAAATTTTGTTGAAGTGGTCCATTAAACGGTTACTAGGTACAGCAACAAAAAAAATAATCCCCCATCTTCCTTGATTCGGAACAAACGAGGGATCATTAACTAATATTCTTTTTAGACATAAAATACCTCTCTTTCTTTTTCATTTAAATTCTCTCTAATTGCCTCTTCCCACCACCGATGGCCATCTGGAATACGATTTTTCATAAGATCTAACCGTTCATTCACATGCTTTGCCTTGATTAACGTTTCTTCCTCCTCCATCATTCCACAACAGATTTCATAGATATCATCAAAGTGAGCGAGTGACATTTCCAGCACCTTCTTTCATAGTTTTGAGAAATTATTGAATCTTTGCCCTCCTTCCTTACTTTAATTATATGATGGATATAGCAATAAATTATTTTAAATTTGTAAATATTTTGAATTTAGACACTCCTTCTCACAGCTACGTCCTTTACAAAATTGAAGTAGGAGTCTTCTGTCGGAGAACGATAAAAAATGAGTTCCAAACCCATTAATAAGGAATCTGGAACTCATAATTTTATAGTTTATAAATCAGAAACAATGATATAAGATAAACGAACAGGTCCATCTACTCCCCATATCTTGTTTAACTCAATGTCAGAGGAACTACTTGAACCACCCTCTATTTGATAGAGAGTGCTGCTATATGAATTGTTGTATTTGTTTACTTTAATATTCTCCTT
>NZ_JBALOS010000437.1:271-3630 GCF_036962765.1 Neobacillus drentensis | reverse complement strand
ATAACAGTATACTGTTATTAACAGTAATATGCTACTGACAGTTTGTCCTTTTTAAAAAAAATTTTGTTCAATTATTTAGCTTAGCTAGGTATTCACGGTCAATCGCTTGAGGTGGTCTTTCAAACCATCCGTGCTTAATCATTAAATTTGCAGCATCTTCATCAAATCGAAATGAGAGATGTAAGTGTGTAATTTTGAAGCAGAAAAATAAAAAACCACTCAGAGTGGTTTTTTAATCTCGCATTGCTCCTGCCTCTCGGGAAGTCATTGCACCTTGTCCTTCGCTTACATCTTTTTGAATTTCTTGTTTTACTTTTTGTGCATCAGTTCCGGCAAATTCTGGTTTTATAATAGAACCCAAATTCTCATTAGCTTGTTGATCCTGTTGCATACAAGTCCTCCTCAATTTGTTGTTTAACAATCTTATTATTTACAAATAAACACTCGGTATATCCCGAGGATTGAGTGAATTCCACTTGAAATAAAGGGGGCTTTCTTTGAAAAATGGATTTAATACATAAATCCATGGAAGAATTGGCATTCTCGAATCATGTTCAGAATGAAATAGTTAAATAATTCATAATAATTTTTGGAAATAAGATGAATAATAGGAAAAAAGGACATAAAAAAATGCAGAATAAGTTAAGATTTATTTCAATCGTGTACATCATTTTGCTTTCTGTGGGCTTGTTTGCCCATGTTGAGATTATTCCTTTCCTGTTAACGACAGCAAAAAGAGATTCTTGGATTAGTATCCTAGTAACGCTCATCATTCTACCTTTATGGATTTTTGTTCTTTATAAGATTGTTGTCATAATAAACAAGAGTTCCATCATTCAGCTTTTGAAGGATCATGGGAGCCCGCTTAGTTATTACCTCCTTCTTCTACCATTAGCCATTTATATGCTGATTGATGCTTTTGTGACGGCAAAGGATATCATTTATTGGTCACAATTGAGCTACATGCAAGAGTCTAACAGTTTTACACTGGCTCTCGTACTGCTTTTATTTTGTTTGCTATGTACCGAGTCTGGCTTGTTTTCGATTGGACTCTTAAGCAGTATTCTTTGTCCTATAGTCCTTTTCTTAGGCTTTTTTATTTCGGTTGCAAATATGAAGAAAAAGCATTATGAACTGTTATTCCCATTGTTTACGGATGGCTATTTACCAATGACGAAGGGGCTTCTCTATACTTCTTTGCCAATTTTAGAGTTATTTATCATCATTTTTTTAACTCCTGTATTACAAAAGGCTGTTTCTAGAAAGCAATTATTCGTTGTTGGATTGGTTATCATAGGGTTAATGCTAGGACCTACAATCGGAGCGATTGTCGAGTTTGGACCTGAGCAGGCTTCGGAGTATCGATATCCTGCATATGAAGAGTGGCGCTTAATTTCCATAGGAAGATATTTTTCTCATGCGGATTTTTTTGCGATTTTTCAGTGGCTTTCAGGTGGAGTGATTAGAATCAGTTTATTTATATTCATCGCATGCCGAATTCTCACCAAAGGAATGGCGAATGTAAAAGTAGTAAGGATCCTATATGCTTTCCTTTTTATCGCATGTATCTATCCATTTGATCAAAGCCCATTCTCTACCATTATTTATGGATATTTCAGACCTCTGTCGTTCATTTTATTAATCATACAAATCTTAATCTTGGCGCTATACATTGTGAAGAATAAACAGAAGTGGTCAGGAGGCAAGATTGAATCATGAACGAACATCTTCTCTCTATTGAAAACTTGCAGCGACTTTTCAACCATTCGTCTGATATCGAAATAAAAGAGGAGCATACTTCAACCTTTGTGTATTGTAAGACCATAACAGATACTAGTCTGATTCCGTCGTTCGTATTGCCCTCTGTTGAAACTTCCAGCTCCATATATCAATCTTTAAAGATGGAGGTTTTCAGCAAAAAGGATATCGATGCTGAAAAAATAGAGAAGGCTATTTTCTCGGGGAAGCTAATGGTCATACCTGCTGGAGATAAGGTGTTTTTTTATGATATCAGTAAATCTCCCGCAAGACAGCCAGATGAGTCTGTGTCAGAAGTTTCGATTCGCGGCCCGAAGGATGGATTTGTCGAGGATATCACGACGAATCTTGGATTAATCCGCAAAAGGTTACGGACGAAATCTTTAGTAGTAGAAGATTACACAATCGGCAAAAGAACGAATACAATGATTTCTCTTCTTTATATAAAGGATATTATCAATGAAGAGATTTTAAGAGATATACAAGGACGTCTTACGGCAATAGATGTTGATATCCTAACAAGCACCTCTATGCTGATAGAACATATAATGGACCACAAATTCTCACTTATTCCTGTAATAGACTATTCCGGTAGAGCTGATTTCGTCTCAGAAGCCATCAATCAAGGGAGGTTTGCCATTATCGTGGATGGCGCTCCCACTGCGTTGATTGCACCGATTGATCTTCCTTTTCTTTTTAAGACTCCTGAAGATGAAAACACGAGTTTTTATTTTGCATCATTGGAAAGAACATTGCGAATTATAGGTCTCTGTACGACAGCTTTTTTGCCAGGCTTTTATGCGGCGTTAATCACACATAATGTCGGACAATTACCCCTTCCTCTTATTGCAACGATTGCGGTTTCAAGACTAGGACTGCCATTTTCACCATTATTGGAAATTCTAGTTATGCTTATCATGTTTGAGCTATTTAAAGAAGGAGGGGCACGCTTGCCCAAGGGAATTGGACAAACCGTTGCCGTTCTGGGTGGTTTGATCATAGGCGATGCAGCCATACGCGGAGGAATTACATCTCCGACAACGCTTGTTGTTATTGGGGTTACCGCCATTTCCAGCTTTACTCTTGTCAATCAGTCTTTATCAGGGAATATTTTTTTTATCAGAGTGTTTGTTTTACTCTTTAGCTACTTCATGGGGATTTATGGATTTTTCACCAGTCTGTTATTCGTTTTTCTTTACTTAACAAGGTTGAAGTCTTTTGGAGTTCCTATTTTAGCAGATATCTCTTCCCCAAATGGAAAGGATATGATGTTCGCTTTTTTTCGCATTCCTTTTCCATTCATGAAAAAACGGAAGGCATCTTTACAAATCAAAGATGGCACAAGATCAGGTGAATAGATGAGGAAATTTTTATACATTGTCATACTATTTTTTGTTTTAACAGGATGTACGAAAATTAATGAAATTCAATTCCAAGCCTATGCAGTAGGAATTGGAATTGACTATCAGAATGATGAATATCACGTCATGCTCCAGTTCTTAGATTTTTCAAATGTAGCGAAATCGGATCAGGGGAAAAGTGCTGAACCTAGCCCGGTCTGGATTGGAGAAGGAAAAGGTAAAACTCTGGAAGATGCGATG
>NZ_JBALOS010000437.1:0-261 GCF_036962765.1 Neobacillus drentensis | reverse complement strand
GTATTCAAATTCCCGTCAATTACGACCAGGTAAGTTTGTTTGTTTTTGGAAAGTCAGTCTTAGAAAAAAGATTAAGTAAAACAGTAGAGGCGTTAGATACGAATTTCGATATACGTCTAACGGGATGGGTTTACGGTACAGAAGAACCGATCGAGAAGCTTTTCACCACCAAGGTTCCGTTTTATTATGCCTACTCAAACGCAAGAATTGTTCAGCCAGAATACATGCAACAACAAGATTCCTCCGTTCCAGCTCTATCAC
>NZ_JBALOS010000436.1:0-1537 GCF_036962765.1 Neobacillus drentensis | reverse complement strand
ATAAATAACTTACCAGGATTAGGATAAGATAAATGAATCCTTATAGAATAGCAACCTAAATCTCTTAACTAAATATGTATATATACGTAGTTAGAATCTATTGATCAAATCAACTCTAGGTTTTAATTAATTAAAATTGTAAGCATTGGAAAGTGGTGTAGTTAATTGCATGGAACTGTCAGTAATATTATCTTAATCCTTTTACTTTTAGCAATCACTTTATTAGTCATTAAATTACAAGCTAATAAAAAGAAACTATCCAGTAGAAATCCCTCATCCTATAATTCGAACATAAAAATATATAACAAATATGAAATCAAACAAAAACAGGAAGTATTAGACCAATTACCTATTATTGTGGACAAAGTTAAGATACAGAAACAGGAATTAGAAAAAAATAAGAAATTGTCTTTGCCGAATACTGCTATTCCATTAATTTCTGAAGTTTTGACGGCATTTTATCCAGTAATTCAAGATAGTGAAAAGTTAAAAGTAATATTTAGTCCTGAAATGATGGGACAAATAAAAGATGGTACTGCTAAATTTATGGAAGCTAAAGACGGAACAGGGTTTCGAGCAATGGCAATTGCCACAGAAGGTAAACCAATAATTAAGGAACATGCTAAATTAATCCAGGACATTGACCCTACTATATTATTAAATGCAAGTTTTCAAATAGCTTCGGTAATAGTAGCTCAACAACATATGCAGCAAATAAATCAAAGTTTAAAGCAAATAAAGCAACAATTGGATGACATTAAGAAGTTTCATATGAATGAATTTCTATTTCATGCTAAGGGGAACATTGATTATTTTGAGGTAAGAGTGATCCCACATTTTCAAGCTTCTGGGTCATTTGATATTGCAATAAGAAACCAAGCGGAATATCGTTTTAACAAGACAATGGATATGTTACCAAATATTATGGCACTACAACAAGATTTGATGTTAAAAGTAGATAATATAAGAGATAGTGTGTACTTTGGTAAAATGATTGGAGAAGAAAATGAGGTAACAAAACTCAGAGAAATCCTAAATGATTACTCTGAACATCAAAGAATTATAAATTTGTATTTTAAATGGATAAATGAAATGTATATTCCTTTTTTAAGAGCTTCTGGTTATTCAATATCTGAAATTACAGCGGTTGAAAATAAAGTTAAATCACTTGAAGATGCTAATATAAGCTGCTATGAAGAAATATTTAATAGAGTGATTAGATGGACTGATTCTTTTAAAGTGAAGTTTTTTAGGATTAATGAAGAGAAATATATAGAGAAGGCTACAAGTACTGTAAGATCCGCTTTACCAACTCAAATACCTCAGTTTAGAGCTGCCCCAATTCTCAATGGCATAGACCAGCCTTTAGAAATGATCGTTGAATATATAGATAACAATCAATTTAACACCTATCTTGTTGAATCATAAAATTAGCAAAAAATGATTGGTGAAAAATTATTTAAATTGATTTAAGTTTCTCGAATAAAAAGTTTTTTTACAAAGCTCCAAATTTTCAGTGAAATTTGGAGCTTTAAAT
>NZ_JBALOS010000435.1:0-1717 GCF_036962765.1 Neobacillus drentensis | reverse complement strand
TTTCAGCCCTTTATTAAATTTGTTCACCTGTTTTGTATGGTCTATTAAAGAATAAACGTAACGAATTTCAACGACATAGTTTTCCCTTTATTATTCAAAAATCCTTCCTCTAATAAACAATTAATTTCCCGGGATGTCAGCCCTGAATAATTCCCAGTTTAATTACGTAGTCAATTATTAATCTATTAATAGATAAAACGACAACGTTTTACAGCATAAATGTTTTATAATAGTATTAATTGATAATATTGAAAAAAATATCTTATACATAAAGGGAGAGGTTTAAGAGATGGGATATCCGGTTAAAAAACTGAGTGATATATTAACAAATAGTAATGAAATTTTAAGACTCAATCCGAACTTCTTTACCTTCATACTTTATAAGAAGCAGCATAAAATCTTTAGAAATTATATCTTGAAAGAATTTAATCACTTACATTACTTATCTAAAAAACCAAATGCAATCCTTTTTGTATTAGATAATCCACTAAACTGGTTACAAAGGGCCGATATTGAATATTACCAAGATATTCAAGGTAGAGAGTATCAACCAGAATTAAATGATGATGAAGTCGATGTTGTTTGTGAGTACTTTAAAATTCATCCTGATTCGCTTCCTGCTGTTATTATTTTTAATAATCTTCACAGTCAAAGTTGTACTAGCATTAGTTTAAAAGGTATTAATGAGGAAAGAATTTTAAGTGACTTTTTTGAAAAATTGTTTGCAAGGGAAAATGATTATGGGATTGTTCGTGAAGAATCTATGTTATATGGGAATGGTAAAGAACCTTTTTTCCTCCCTCCGTTTGGTGCCAAGATAATACAATCCGTCGAAACACAATTTCTAACCTATAAAAGCGAAAAGACAATATTCCAGATTCTCTCAGGCATTGTACAACAACTTAATCGGATAGAAAATAAAATTGACACCATTTTAACGGTAATACAAAACCTTCAATATGATATTGAAACAATCAAAAGAACTCGAAGAAATGAAGAAGATAAACTCAACCTAATCTATAAAAAGATTGATAGAAAAATAACTCCATTAAAGTTATCACTTGGCCAGGATATTAAAGATTATGAAGAATTATTAAAAGACTTAATTGAAAATTGGGATATTCTAGATCCTCTTAGTAAGGAAATGTTGCCATTAGCTGAATATTTATTTGATCAGATGAGTCGATTAAATGATGTAGATTATTCACCAGTTATCCTACAATACTGCAGAAGTTTAGAGAATGAAATTCTTCAAAAACTTTTTATCCAATTTGCTATTCATATTTATCAAAAGATTGAAGATCTTGAGGGATTTCTAAAAGGAGATTTAGAAAATGAAAAGACTAAGCAATTTGCCAAAGTAATTTTATCAAGTAAGAATAAGGATATTGAGGATGTAAAATTTACCTTGGGCCAAATGATTCGGATACTTGAATATACCGCTGGTAAACGCACTATAAAGGAAAGTCCGTTGCTACAGGAGTTTAAGCAATTTATTACACAAAACTTCAATGAAACAAATATACTTTCCAAAGATTATTTATCAAACATTAAATCAATAACAGATGATTTTCGAAATAGATGTGCTCATCCGTATAAGTTAAATGAAGAAGACGCCATACAGTGTAAAGAAATTGTTCCCCAAGATATCAATAATTTTTTAAGATTTTGGAAGAATGGAATTTTGACTTAGGATTCCTGCATATCTTAGGGTTAT
>NZ_JBALOS010000434.1:0-2198 GCF_036962765.1 Neobacillus drentensis | reverse complement strand
CTGCAGCTCGACCTAGTTTAGGTAGGATATTCGGCTTAAAAACAATCAATGAGATAAAAATTATCACTAACGTACCACTAAGTCCTATATTTTCCATTGCAAACAACCCCTCTATGATTTTTTTATCACTCACTAATTGGCACCTTTAATCTAAATCACATTATCAACTTTAATGATTAGGATTTGATTAATAAAAAGATTAGAAATTAATGAGAATTTTAATAATGGTAAAAAATGGCTGAAGCCCGCAAACTAATATTTTTTTCATCTTGTGAATACTATGAAAAAAATGAAGGAGTTCTTTGTGAAAATGGAACATAGCCCAAAACTTGTCTCTTCAGAGGTTGCTGCATTGTGGAGTGCCTATATGCAAAATACGATGGCCTATTGCATTGTTCAACATTTTTCAAAAGTTAATGAAGACCCGGATCAAATGGATATTATCCAAACTGCATTGCATGATTGTCAATTTGTTGTAAGCGAAGTCAAACAAATCTTTGAAAAAGAAAACCACGCCATTCCAATCGGTTTCACACAAGAAGATGTGATTTTAAAAGCAGGTCGAATATATTCAGATCTGTTTAGTCTTAGATATATTAAATACATGGCAGCAGCAGGAACGGCTGCTGCTGCAGCCTTACTCGAAGTTTTGGCTAGGCAAGATGTCAGACAGTTATTTTCAAAAACTTCTCAACGATTTATGCAATTATATAATGATTCCTGCGACTTACTTTTAAAGAAGGGGACATTTATTCGGTCTCCGACTATTCCTCCAATGGTAAAAGCCGAATACCTTCAGGATGAATCGTTTCTTTCCGGTTTAATGGGCAGACATCGGCCATTAACTGTGATTGAACTGGCTCATATTTCAAAGAATACAGAAACTAATTCGATTGGCAGAACATTTGTTGCTGGTTTTTCTCAAGTTGCGAAATCACTCGAAGTTCGAAAATATATGGAGAGAGGTACTGAAATTGCTGCAAAGCATGAAACCGTTTTTCGCGATATCTTAATAAAAGATGGCGTTCCATTACCAAGTTCATGGGATTCCACCCTTTCTCAATCCATTGACTCACCTTTTTCGGATAAATTAATGATGTTTCAAGCATGCAGTCTAACTGCCTTAAGTGTTGCAGGCTATGGTACGGCAATCGGAACATCTCTTAGAAAAGATCTAGCTGGGCATTACAGCCGCTTGGTAGCTGAAGTTCTTCAATATGGAAATGATGGGACTAAATTGATGATTGAAAACAGGTGGCTGGAACAACCACCTCAGAATGTGGACAGAGAAGCATTACGGAATAGAAATGTATAAAAAGTAATGAAATTCTTTTTAGATAGAACAAAAGTAAGCCAAAATCCATATGTTAATAATATGTAGTAAGACTCAAAAAAAAGAAGACCGGGCCCCAATGACACGGTCAAAAAACACTATAGTAAAAACTGAGTAATCCAACCTCGTCGGCCAACAGGTGGATTATTCTCTTTTGTTTAGTTTTCTCATCAGAAAACCGGAGCACTTGACGCTGTAGCAATTAAAGCACCAGACAGCAAATATGGGATTTTTTGATGGTTTTTTAAGCCCATATTGTTTAATAACATGACTAATATCGGAGTGGTGATTAATATACTCCCATCGTTATTGAAAAAGAGAGTCATGAGAAAACATAAAAGATAGACATACCAGAATAATCGGATGTGAGCTGGACGTAAAAAAGAGACTTTTATCTGAAAGTCTCTTTTTTTGAGTGAAGATTATCGAGTCATGTTATTTTAATTTGGTTCTACATGGACATGGACATCATACACATTATGTTCTTTTATTAAAATATCCTCAACTTCTGTGGCGATATCATGAGCGCCCCGAACATCTAAACTGGAATTGACTAGAATGACAATGTCTACAACCACGTTGTTTCCATAATTCCTCGCTTTAATATCTTTTACAGCCTTAACTCCGAAACAATTATGGATTGTTTCTTTATATAACTCTATTTGTTTTTCATCGAATCCATCAGTCAAATAATGAGAAGCATCCCTAAAAATCTCCCACCCTGTTTTACAGATCAGTAAACCCACAATTATAGCAGTTAAAGGATCTAACCAAGGGAGGCCGAACTGTGCACCAATAATACCAATAAAAGTCCCGATGCTGACCCATGCATCTGACAGATTATCCTTTGCGGCCGCCATAACAG
>NZ_JBALOS010000433.1:392-1160 GCF_036962765.1 Neobacillus drentensis | reverse complement strand
CATTAGCAATTATTTATTTGCAGAAAATTAGTTTAGGAGATGTAGTATGGCGATAATTAAGAAGCAGCAACTTATAGAAAAAATCAATGATTATAACTTACTTCCATTGGAAGTAAGTGTTCTGAAGATATCTAATCAAATTCATTTAAAATTAGATGAAATCGAGGAATTCCTGAAATTTGCAAGTGATTCTAATTTAAAGTATGTCTATTACTTTTATACTTACTATCATTCGGGAGAATACATAATTCCTAGTGACTGGTATAGTGAGTATTCGAAAGAATTTAAAGCTGTAGTCTGTCAACATAATCAACAAATAAAATCATTAGATTTTGATTCACCACAAAGATTAACATTATTTATTCTTCAAAATGGTACCTTCGTGGGAGTAGAACTAAATAACTTTTGGATAGAAAATCAAGGCATCAGTGTAGCAGAAGAAATCATTGAGGTATTTGAGAATAAGTTCTATCGTGAAGTCAAAAAAATCAGTGCTAACAAGAAAGTACAACAAAAAGATGATGAAAATGAGTTGAGGGAGATTATCTTTAATGACCCTGAATTTAAACTTTGTAAAAATCAGGCTCTTAGATATCGGTACTTGATAGAATTGCTTGAAAAAGAAAATATGATGAAATACGATTATTTGGTCCAACCCTATGGATATCACAAAGATGGCAAGGTGAAGTGGTTTATGGATAAAACCTGGGAACTCTTTAAAGAACGGAAAAAGTAATATGACTATCCTTATTAAGCTAAAGGGTGCTT
>NZ_JBALOS010000433.1:0-342 GCF_036962765.1 Neobacillus drentensis | reverse complement strand
TTTTCTTATTGAAGTAACGGAGTTGGATAGATCAAGAAGAATAACGGTGAAACTAAATTGGAGGTGGATTGTGTGTTTCAAATGAACCTAATAAAGAATTTAAAAACTTCTTATGAAATAGTGCTAACGAATGACAAAAGGTTATTGTGTCATACGATGGGGGGAAAAACAGACATTTTTGAAACAGAGACTTGGGAAAAAGTTATAGAGCTTACAAAGCCAAATAATCCAGACACTCTACACTTTTCAAAAAACGACGAGCTTCTTTACAAAAAAAACACAGTTGGCACAATTTGTGTATACGAGACTAAAAATTTCCAACTTATTAAGACCATTAAATCT
>NZ_JBALOS010000432.1:0-2480 GCF_036962765.1 Neobacillus drentensis | reverse complement strand
GTGATGATAAGGAGGCGATTGTATGGCAAATCATGTAGAAAATCTATATAACTATCATGTATGGGCAAATCAACGGATTATTGATCATCTTAAGACACTTTCTCCTGAGAAATATCAAAAGGAAATGAAAAGTGTCTTTTCTTCTGTTTCAAAGGTTTTATCTCATCTCTATTTGGTGGAATATGGATGGCTTAATACCCTAGAGGGTCAGAGTATGAATGAAGCAATGCAATCTTCATTTCAAATTCAAGAAAAGATTGAGAAACTGCCCATTGAAGACTTAGAAACGGATTTTCACATTTTAACATCTCGGTTTCAATCCTTTTTGAACAGACAGGAAGATATGGAAAAGAGAATAATGTTGGATAATCCATGGGCAGGATTAAGAGAAACAAGTATATCTGAAATGGTCTTACACGTTGTGAATCATGGAACCTATCATAGAGGGAATATTTCAGCTATGTTACATCAGTTGGGTGATTCTTCAGTTATGACTGATTATGCTTTTTATTGGTATTCTTGAAATGATATTCATTATAAATAGGCAAGAGAAGAGTAATCCATTTTTTCTTCAAAAAGGTGACGTTAGTTGAGGATCGAGAGATGTTTACACAGATCTTTCATTGAACTACGGATATCTGAGCTTCTTGTTTATTCAAGAAAAGGGCGCGATTCTTTAATAAGAATCGCTTTTCTTAATGTACTAACGAAGCAGGTTAGTGGAATAAAGTTTGGGAACATATTTTATTAGAAAAAAGGGGATACTTTATTTAAAATTACCAGATTTATCTAATAAATTTCCTGAGTTTTTTCTGCTGCTTATCCAAATAAAGGGTGGTGTTTCAAAAGTCATGACCAATTCCTCAAAAGCCCCCATAACCATACAGGATCTAAAAGATTGGTTCAAGAACTCTTCCGATATCCATCTAAAAACGAAATATTTTAATGGAAGAACAACTTCTCATACACTAGTACTTGTGTATTGTCCTAATTTAGTTGATATGCAAATAATATTCGAAGTAATCCTTCCGAGAATGATGGATGTGGCTCTGAAAGAAGACACAATAACTTTTGATCGATTAAGCTCTCTCATGGAGATAACTAAACTTGATGATGATAAAGACATCAAAAATGAAGTAGAACAAAAGCTTTTTTCTGGAGAATTAGTCATTTTTAATAATGCTTCAAATGATTTATATTTTATTTCAATCTCCAATCCTCCAAAGAGGGGTCCCGAGGAATCAGTCTCAGCACCATCCATCCGAGGGCCGAGAGATGGCTTTGTCGAAAATATCTCGGATAATATGTCATTAGTCCGTCAAAGGTTAAAATCCTCTTCTTTAACAAGTATTGAATATACAATTGGTGAAAGGAGTAAAACGAAAATTTTATTACTTTATTTGGATGATATCATCAATCCATCTATCTTGGATGTGGTACAAAAACGTTTAGAATCCTTAAAGATCGATATTTTAGGAAGTAGTAATCAATTAGAAGAGATGATATATGACAATCCATTTTCTATTATGCCATTAATGGGTTATTTCAGCAGACCTGAATATGTTGTCGAATCATTAAACCAAGGGAGATTTGCGATCCTAGTAGATGGAAATCCTTCTTGTTTAATTGGACCGACTACCTTGAATCAATTACTTTTAACTCCCGAAGATGCACACAATAGTTTTTTTTATGTAAGTCTTGTTCGAATTCTACGAATACTTTCTATAGTTACAACTATTTTTTTACCTGGATTTTATATTTCTTTAGTAACTTTTCAACCCAATCAAATACCTTATACGCTCCTTGCAACGATTACAGTTTCTAGATTAGGTCTACCCTTAACAGCCCCCTTAGAAGCCTTTATAATGCTTACTTTGTTTGAATTATTTAAAGAAGTCGGAGTCCGTCTTCCAAAAGCTACCGGGGGATTCGTTTCAGTTTTAGGTGGATTATTTATAGGGAATGCGGCAATTCAAGCGGGATTAACTTCTCCAACCATGATGGTCGTTATTTCGATTACCTTTATTTCAGGATATACGTTGGTAAACCAAAATCTTGCAGGCAATTTAGCTTTGATTCGCTATTTTAGCCTATTATTATCTTCTACGTTAGGCTTTTTAGGATTCTTTATTTCATTTTTTTTCATCGCAACATATATTTTATCGTTGGAAAGTTTCGGGGTACCCTACATGTCCGGATTTTCCGTCCCGAATAAATCTGATGTAATTAAAATTTTTATCAAGTTACCATATATGCTGTTAAAAAAACGTAATCTTGCCTATCATCCAACGGATAGTGATCGGCAAAAAGAGTAGAAATCTAGTGAGGAACAAGATATATTTCATCGCCATTTGTAGTGAGCTTTTTCTTTTGATTGGATTAATACGTGTAGGATTTATACGTTGAAATTAATAATGATTGTGAAGGATCGTACTTAAACTAACGGGTGCTTTAGTGAAAAAAAAGACTGTCTTTTTGAC
>NZ_JBALOS010000431.1:2172-2366 GCF_036962765.1 Neobacillus drentensis | reverse complement strand
AATTTTATATCCTGGGGGACTTTTTATGTTCATTCGAAAAGCGGTTATGAGTGATACAGAAGGGATCTATAAATTAATATCACAGTATGCAAAAGAAGGAAAACTGTTAGTGAGAACCTATTCTTCCATATATGAAAATCTGCAAAGTTTCGTTGTAGCAGTAATAAATAACGAAGTTGTTGGGATTTGCAGTT
>NZ_JBALOS010000431.1:1677-2073 GCF_036962765.1 Neobacillus drentensis | reverse complement strand
CATTAGCCGTAAGCCCTGGTTATGTCGGAAAAGGAATAGGGAAAGCACTGGTACAACAAATTATTAAAGAAACAGAAGTCCTGGAAATTACTAGGCTAATATCTTTAACATATCAAATTACATTTTTTTCGAAATTAGGATTTTATCAGGTAGACAAAAACCAATTACCTCAAAAAATGTGGAAAGATTGTATAAACTGTCCTAAACTCCATTCTTGTGATGAAACAGCAATGTTAATGAATGTTTTTTGATTCCAATTAAGCTTCCGTTCGATTACCCCTAAAATGGTTTGGTTTTAGGAGCATTTACCAAAAAATCGAAAAAAACCGTTTGTGGGACAGAGTTATTTACTCAAGAATTGATGCCACAATAACTGCCCAAACTTCTTCTGATCCA
>NZ_JBALOS010000431.1:0-1560 GCF_036962765.1 Neobacillus drentensis | reverse complement strand
CAAGGAATTTTACTTCTTGTCAAATGTTTTTTATGATTTTACTTTTTTCTATGATCTGTACTTCGGTGCAATAATCGTGTGTCGAACCGTTAGGTTGTTCCCAAACCACTATACTCCACTCTAAAGAGGGGTTGCCGCTGCAACCCCAATTTTAATTTCTTATTTCTGATATTTTAATAGGAAAGCCTTATTAACGAATTCTAGCCTTGCGAAAGCCATCAACTACATTGATAGCTGTCGATACTATAAAGATGAAAATTCCACCGCCAACGATCCAGGTCTTAAATTGATTAGCGGTAATGGAAAATAAATCCATCATATACGTAATAAAATCTTTGTTTAGTAGATTCGGATTTATTACGATTACTATAAATACAATAGTTTGAATTATCTGAAGGACAGCATGGGATATTGCCATCCGTTTCGTCCATTGTCCCTTTATCAATTTATAAAGGGATAATGCTATTTCAAATGCGATCATCATAACAACGATTGGCCAATACTGAAGCAAAACCTCTTGATTGAAAGTTGGAGTCACAAATATAAGACCGTCTTTACCTCCTTCGTATACACCTACAAGATGACTCGCGTAAAAATAAAATGTCGCCCAGATCGCAGTCCACATTAATCCTCCAAATACTTCGAACTTGGAAATAGCTTTTTTCTTAGGGATATACGGGATATTTTTCAAATCATCTGGAGTCCATTTTTTAAGGCTTGCTGTTAGTGGCTGCTCATTTTTTCCTTTATCTGTTCTTTCTAAAATCGAAAACACAATTGTTAGCCAAAAGAATACTTGGATCCCTACTTCAATGATTCTCCAAATTCCTTCACCAAAAAGTCTTAAAACAACATTTATTACCGCTTCTTCCCCGCCATATCCGATAAAGTATTCGGCAATCATCGAGATTAACGAAATAACAGCGGCAATCGGTAAAATCATTTTCAACAGCGTCACATATACATCAAAATAGCGAGGACCAATAAGATACATGGGCCGATCTCGATAACCACTAGCCAAAGTCACTGGACTTCCTAATTGTTCAAGCACAGCCTTTATATCTTTTTCACTGTAATCATCAGGCAGCATATCCTCTATGGTTGACCGTAATTCAAGTGCAATATCCTCACGATTTTTTTCAGGCAGCCTTCGAGTAACTTCCTGAATATAAATCTCAATTAGATTCATCCTCTTCCTCTCCCTTTAATAAGTTATAAAGCTCTTTTGAATTCTTAATCCATTCCTTTTTTACCTGTAAAAATATCTCTAACCCATATTCACTTAAAACATAGTACTTACGGGGTCTACTCTCAGATGTATCCCAACTACTCGATACCAGCTCCTGTTTTTCTAAGCGGCGAAGCAAAGGATATAGGGTACTTTGATCAATGGCAATTCCTGATCCCTCCAATAATTGAACAAGTGAATATCCATACTGGGGGGTTCGTAATTGACTTAAAACCGCTAATGTCAACGTTCCTCTCCTAAGTTCTGTCGTTAATGAATCCAATAAATGACTCATTCACCCACCTCTTTTTTTATTACTATATGTCATACAG
>NZ_JBALOS010000430.1:0-1185 GCF_036962765.1 Neobacillus drentensis | reverse complement strand
CATTTTTACCACCCCTTAACTTCATTGTATTATAGCAATAAAATGGAAGCAAAAAAGAATCACGTCAAGTAGACGTGATCATGGAAGAGATATATCGGACCAAATAGATGTAACATAAAACACCTTTCCCCTTGTATCATTTTTTGAAGGGTATATCAGAAGACGGACTTTTGCAACAAAGAGTTTTGCTTTGCTTATTTCATCATTTGTTTCACTAATTCCCTATTGCGCTTCTTAAAGAGTTCATTGTGGGAGGAGACCATTCCAATTTTACTTGCGTCTGGCTGAATAAATTGTTTCGCTTTATTTACACTTCCTGCCAGGAAAATCTTTTATGAAAAATATGTAGTCAGTTCATTTACATTTCGCGCATCACGTTTACAGACATGTTCAAAAGGACAAGTATCACAATCATCTTCGTTGTATACCTCATTAAAACTTGAGGAATTACCTACAAAATAATTCATCGCCTGCAAATAACGAATGCTTTCTTCAATTTTTTCAGATGTAGGAAAAAATGTATGCTTTTTTCCGTCCAATAAAGTTGTCACTTCAATTCTGTCAGGGATTTTATTAAACACCTTCTTCGAAAATACTGCGATTAAATGGTTATAAAGCATTAGCATGTCTGGTTCTGCCTCGACTAAGTACTTTTTTACAACAATGGAGGAATTGGACCATTCCGCCACATCAATCGTTAAAGAGATATCCATATCTAGTTCTTGTATAGTGGATTTAAATTTTTCAAATAAAAATAAAGGTGGGGTTGAATCTGTTTCTATGGTCAAATTTTGCATTAAGTAATCGGTAATTTTAGCGGTTACCGTATAATAGTGAATTCTAGATTCAAATATTTGAGGAGATATGTTGATCCAATATCGGTCGACCAATGAAAGAATTTTTGCTGCTGATCGCTGTTCGATTGGGAGTCGAAAATAAGAAAAGACGACATGATTTACAACCTGTTGAACCATATGTCTCCAGTCCATTGGGAGTTTTTTCTTCTCAATATATTCATAATAAAATTTATAAGGACAAGTAATGAAACCTCTTAAATTTTCCTCCGTCATATATTTCATTGCTTTCATATGGCTCTTCATGTCAAAACCCCTCCCATATCATAAATCCAACTTTGCTAATTGATAAATATTATCACTTAACTCTATTTTAGTTGATAACGATTAT
>NZ_JBALOS010000429.1:0-1124 GCF_036962765.1 Neobacillus drentensis | reverse complement strand
GATCAACATGATACAAAAATTTTACAGGAAGTAAAGCGAATAGTAGATTCCTTACTTACTAATCCAGAAAGCGGAATTGAGTCCGCTCTCACCGGAGCACAAGCATCAGAAAAAGGAGCAGATGGTACGTGTGCCTTCATGCTTGAGGCCCAAAGAGGGTATTTCTTTTTAGAAGATTTTGAGGGGGAGTTTATCAAAACGATCACGAAGGAGGATGTCATCGCGGATCATAAATATACCTTAGCCTGTCATGGCTATTCACCAGAGAAAGAAAATTATGGAACGATTTTTATGGCATCAGGAAAAGGGATTCAAACAGTCACCCTGCCTTCTATCCGTCTCATTGATGAAGGCCCCACATTTGCACGGCTTCTTGGAGTTGATTTAGGCCAGACAGATGGAAGGGTTATCGAAGAGATTTTACAAAATTAAAAGGGGGAAAATCTATGAGTCGGATGTCCAAGCAAGAAAAGAGCTGGGTATTGTATGATTGGGCAAACTCTGCTTATTCCATTCTAATCACCACAGCCATATTCCCATTATATTTTAAAGCAGCTGCAAAAGAAGCCGGTCTTGCAGCTACCACTTCCACTGCTTATTGGGGCTATGCCAATTCATTTGCCACCCTGCTCATTTCGCTCTGTGCCCCGATTTTGGGAAGTATTGCCGATTTCAAGGGATTAAAGAAACGCTTATTCACCTTTTTCTTTGCATTAGGAATTATCTTTACCTTACTGCTTGCAGTGGTACCAAGTAACCAATGGCTTTTCCTATTAATTTGCTATATGGTCACCGTTATAGGTTTTGGTGGAACAAATATTTTCTACGATGCCTTTCTTGTGGATGTCACGACCGAGGAGCGGATGAATCAACTATCTTCACGTGGCTATGCGATGGGTTATATCGGGAGCACGATCCCTTTTATTATCAGCATTGCTCTTATTCTATTATCTCAACAAAATATTATCCCCTTATCAGTGACTGTAGCAAGTCAAGCGGCATTCGCGATCACTGCCCTTTGGTGGGGGTTGTTCACGATTCCGATGCTAAAAAATGTTCAGCAGGTTTATTATAAAGAACCGGTGCCAAACCCAATATCTAATAGCTTTAAACAACTATTAGCT
>NZ_JBALOS010000428.1:0-1936 GCF_036962765.1 Neobacillus drentensis | reverse complement strand
ATATTGCTCTACTTCATGATTGTAGCGTTTCCCCTCACACTTTGGGCACACAACATTTTTCGTCGTACCGCGTCCTTTACAATCAGGACACCAGCCTAATGCATTATTAAATGAAAAAACTTCAGGTGATAGATTAAATTTTTCAGCTAAATTCTCGCGAATCTCTTTAAAAACGCCCGTATGTGTACCAATAGTGGAACGTGGATTGGAAGAAATCGATGATTTTCCGAGAAAAAGGACTAAAGGCATATCTTCCATCTGAATGGCACTGAAATTGGTTTCCATGACATTGGCAAATAAATACTGATATTCAGCTTTTGGTAATAAAGAAACGAGACGCTTCTTGGATTCTTCACCAATGGTTTGACAAAAAGTAGTTTTCCCAGATCCAGACAAACCAGCAATTCCTAACGATTTATCTTCATCCAGCGAGGCATCTAATTTGTTTATATTATTGGCAATTAATTGATTTATTTTCATCGTTATTTCCTCTGGATTCTCTAAATTTACTCATTTCATATTACCATAACTACGAATGACCTACTAAATACAAATGCAAAAAGCTCGTCCCAAAAAAGTGAACGAGATTTTTGCATTTGTATTCCCCTATCTTGAGTTTCGTCTCAAGTAACCTTTTTTATAACATCTGCAAGCGAATCTTTCTTTATATTAAAACCACAATCTTAAATTATAATCATATTCAGAGATATCTGCCTTATCTTGCTCTTCTTTTTTGGGGTTACACTCTTCACAAGGTTCTTCCAACTGGTTATGTTTACATTGTTCTAATAAAAGTTCCATGCTTGATTTCCCCTCTCCTATATCTTACTTCCTATTTTAATGGAAGCGTTTCCATTTGTCTTGTGGTTTTTACTGGAAAATCAGAAAAGTGCGTCTCCGCAAATAGTAGGAACGCACTCCAATGTTTAATAAAGTTTAAAGGGTATCACATTTTTTCAGGAATTCCCCTGACACTCTTATAAACTCCTCTGGCTCCTCCACATACGGCATATGGGCACTGTGTTCATAGACATGGAACAAAGAACCTGGTGTCAAACTGCTGAAAAACTGTGTTGAATCCGGTGTAGCTTCATCAAACCGACCGCACGTAAATAGAGTCTGACAGGTAATTTCCTTTAAACGTGATGTGCAATCAAATGTTTTAAGATTGCCGAGCACCGTAAATTCAGAAGGTCCCCACATGATATTGTAAACTTCAGGATTTCTATTTTGTGACCCTTGCTTTAACCATTCTGGATAGGGGTCCAAACGGCAAACGAAATTTTTGTTAAATTCTGTTGTTGCTTGTTTATACTCATCTGAGTCAGTTGTCCCAGTTTCTTCGCATCTTTTGATCGTTTCCTGAATTTCTTGAGGCAACTTTTCAAGGTTGCGTCTTTGATCTCGTTCCCATAACGGAGCACTTAAGCACGGACTAGAAAAAATTACACTTTTCACCCCGTTTGGTTTGGTCAAGCAATAGGCTGCTGCAAGAGTTGTGCCCCAAGAATGGCCAAGAATATGAACTTCTTCAAGGTTGAGGGCATGTCTTAATTGAGTCAATTCCTCAACAAATCTATCAATTCTCCAAAGTGACGTATCTGTAGGCCGATCTGATTTCCCACACCCTAATTGATCATAAAAGACAACGGGACGGTCCTCTGCTAGAGCCTGTAAGCCTTGGAGCGAATAGCATGACGATCCGGGTCCACCATGCAGTATAATCACCGGAGTACCCTCCGCATGTTTATTAAAAAGTTGATACCATACCCTTCCTCCAGTTACATCAATGTATCCCTCTTCATTCATATCCATTTCCCCTTTTTGAATGTTTCATTAACTAGATTCGACATCATCATCAAAAAACCCTGTTTACATATTCGAAGGAATTTAAAAGATTAAAACAGAAGTTAACATATATATATTATAAAAAAAT
>NZ_JBALOS010000427.1:0-1130 GCF_036962765.1 Neobacillus drentensis | reverse complement strand
TATATTGACTGTATTCGCTGATAAACTTCAAAATAGCGCTATTAAATTCAAAAGACATATATTGTTAACAAATTTCGCTAATATTCGGCAGGTTTCTTAAACTTTTATCAGAAATATATTAGGAAAATGAAAGGAGTGATAAGTTTGGTTATTAAGGAAAGGACAATTCCATTAGTACTTCTAATTTTAGAAGCATTATGCCGGCGTCTCCCTCTACATTACCCTAAGTATCAGCAAATAATAGAAGAGGTGGGGAGGAGACAGGCTGGATACAATGGTGAGGTGAGTCTTGATTATTATTTACGATTCCATCCAATTGAGAAATACATGATCCTCCACGATTTNNTTAAACCTACCTGATGGTGACTACAACTGCCAAATTGATACCCTTTTGCTAACACCAGAATTCGCCCTGATTTTAGAAGTGAAAAATATGGCTGGTAAGTTAATATTTGATACAGATAATGAACAGTTTACTCAAATAAATAATGACAAGGAAAAAGGTTACCCGGATCCAATTGCTCAAGCAGAAAGGCATAAAGAGTATTTAGAAAAACTGATAGCGAAACATAGATTTCCTCCCGTTCCAGTTGATTTCCTAGTAGTTCTCAGCAATGGATATACTTCATATGTTATAACCGGAAAAAACACTTATAAAGTGAAACCACGAATTTGTAAGTCAGATGTTTTCCTAAATAAAATTAAGTTTTTTGAAAAACAATATGCTAAACCTCTCCTACATTCGAAAGACCTCCGAAAACTAAGCCGCCTGCTAATAAAAATGAATAAGGTACCANNTATTAACAGGGGTCTGTTGTCCGAACTTTAACCATATTCCACTTATTCGAATGAAAAAGAACTGGTACTGTCCTTCTTGCAAAAATTTTTATAAAGATGCTCATATAAATGCTCTGAAAGATTACTTTCTACTTTTCGATACAAAAATTACAAATCAGCAGTTTCGAGAATTTATCCATATAACATCACCAGATACAGCAAAAAGATTACTGCAATCTGTAGATCTAAAATATTCCGGAACAAAAAAGGGACGCTATTACCTTCTTGAAGATATTATGATGGTAAATTTCCTTTCGCCGATAAAAAACAATAATCGCTGATATATTGAATTT
>NZ_JBALOS010000426.1:0-3091 GCF_036962765.1 Neobacillus drentensis | reverse complement strand
TCATAGTTTATCATCTGATTACAGAACTGAAGATTTATTGATTCTCCACCGGCATCAGTTGCCAACATGATTTGTACATTATTACGGAACTTTTCTACTTCAGCTCTCCGCTGATCCATTGAAAAATGACCAACTATTTTGGCTATATGTGCTACCCTGGCTTTTAGTCTCCGTTCTAGGTATAGTAAAGTGTCTTTAGATTCTGTAAAAATAAGAATCTTTTCACCTCTGGATAATAAACCTCCTGCACCGAATAAGGTTCTTTCAAGTTCTAAAAATTTCCGTTCATTACCACTTTGTCTAATTTGACTAGCCTTTCGAATCAATCTGTCAAGAATATCAATTTCAAGTAGGAGTTCTGAAAGGTTAAAACTATCAATTTCCCCTTCAGCCTCTACCTCATAGGCTTCCTGTTCTTCCAAGATGCTATTTTCAAACTCATCTGCGTTAAAGCCAGTGTGTTTCATACCTGACACTAAAGTTTCCTGAAGTCTTTCTTTTCTCCGGACCAGAGACAAATAAATAGCTTCAATGGAAGAACTAAGCCTTCTTTGTAATAACATCATGGCAAAGGCAACATTCGGTTTATTATTCTGCTTAGCACGATTAAAATGTTCCCTTACATACTTGGTAACATCCTCATACAACTCTTTTTCTTCGCTGCTGAGTTCGAAACCAAGTGTTTTTGTCGTTCGCTCAGGAAAAATTGGTGTTCCATCGAAATTGATCATTGACTCTTTTAATCTTCGAATGATGTAAGGATTTGTTTTTTCATATAATGAATCACCCTTAGTTAATCGCGAAAAAATTTCATGGTCAATAAGACCCATTAAATGTTTGAAGTTTTCCTTATCTCCCTTATGAGGAGTAGCAGTAAGCAACAAACAATGTTCTGTATGGCGGAGAAGGGTTTCCCCTAGCTGATACATTTTTGTTCGTTGCACCTTTCTTTTCTTTTGCCCGACTGTATAAGCTGCCATCTTATGAGCTTCATCCACAATGACTAAATCAAACTTTGAATTGACGATCATATTTTTGACATCTTCCCTAGTAGCCCAGTACATTGAGGCAATTACTTGATCATTCACTTCAAACGGATTCATATCCCCAGAATGGTTCAGGAGAGATCTCGCGACAACCACAAAATCTTCATTAAATTTTTCCTTTAACTCCTCCTGCCATTGTTTTACCACTAATGGAGGGGCAAGAATCAATGTTCTTTCTATGGCTTTTCTAGCCTTTAATTCACGGATCAGCATACCGGACATAATAGTTTTTCCTGCTCCAGGATCATCTGCAAGTAGAAATCGAATTTGTGGTGATTGGAGCATCCGGCTGTACACTGCTTCAATTTGATGAGGCAATGGAATCATTTTTTTATTTCCCCGTGCTCTTGATTTAGAGAATCGACTTTCAGACTCTAAAAAGTAATACTGCAATAAATGCTGGTATAAGTTTTTGTCCTCATACGAGTCATTTTTTTCGGAAAAATGCTCAACCACTCCAAGTTGAACACTTTCCAAATACTGAGCATAAAACTGATTGGAAGCCTTACCAATCGCTTCTACTAAATACAAATCATTATCAATCATTTCGCATTTCTTTATTTCAACCGTCTCTGGCCAGTATGGACCTTTTACAAACTCACCTATTTGGAGCATGCGCAGCACCTGCTTTTCTTACAAAAATTAATAAAGTGATTCATATAAGCGGAGAGTAAAGGTTTCTTCTTTATACCTTTTTACATTGTCTCCTTCCAACGGTTCAAGAACCAAACTGCAGGTATCCCCTATTTTGTAATATTTTTCAACCAAATTAAACGTTACAATCTGGCTCCGTTCATTGTTTTCACCCATTAAATCAAAGTGCAGAACTACCTCATTGGAAATACGCTCTCCGTCTTTGTAAAAAGCAGCTTTTATAATTCGAGGGATAAATGCGTCCCCAACACTTTGCTCTTGGTAGAAAGTTATTGGAACACGATAATTTGTTATAATTTTATCAATTACTGCAACTGAAATCTCAACAGGAACAGCCTTTTCAATTCTCCGGTAATCGATTACTGGGATAACTACTTCCTGGGGCGTGGCTCCACCATGAATAAACTGTAAACCTCCGCCACCTATAAATCTGTTTAAGCCTTTAGCAATAATGACATCCGTTTGGCTCAATGGAGTCTGTCTTTGATTTAGTTTTATACAGCCTTCTACTGCATTTAAAAGATTTCCGATAGAAAATCTCCGATTTCCATCAACCTTGTTTCCCGACGGGGATTCAATTTTCCCATAGTTCTCGATCTGTTTGAACTGAAATAAAAAGCCATGATCAGCCGTAATAAAGATCCTTTTAGCTTGGAGACTTGAAAGTCTAGAGACAGCGTTATCAAGATCAGATATCGCTTTTTCTACAGCGTCGTATGTCTCTCTTTCTGTTTTCCTTGAATCACCAATGGCATCAATAAAATCATGATATAAATATACCAGTCTTTTTCCCTTCAACTTCTCATCCATTTGCTGTCTTTTCCATACTAGCAGTTCATTTAAATGAAAAACGGCTGAGTTCGGTTCCTTGCTTTGTAAAACCTTCTGCCGGTTTACCAATCCATCTGTGAGCATGTTATCAGTTAAAATAGAGCCATTATTTCTTAGAGTCAGTACTTTATGCGGCATTAGAGAAGCCATTCCTAGTTTTGTGTAGGTTGGTAGGGAAGCTACCATAGGTTGAACAACTGCTTTTCCATTAGTATGGCGATTCAATTTTTCTTGGAGTTCCATGGCACATTCGTATCTAAAGGCATCGGATATAATAACGAATATTTTGGTTGTCTCTTTTTCAAGAATAGGGTTTATGTATGTCTGGAAAAAAGATGTTTGCCTTTTGACTTTAGTATTCCAAGAATGCTCTAGCCACTGATTAGTGTCGTTTGCTAACCGTATTAGAAATTCATTTTCGTACCAATTTGTTAATTTATTGGGCACGTCTCCTAACCAGTCTCTGTGAATCACTTTTAAATAGCAATTCATGAAGTTTCGATAAGCTTTATCAACCATATACCATTCATTAGCATACTGATCATAAACATCTGTTGTTA
>NZ_JBALOS010000425.1:372-1273 GCF_036962765.1 Neobacillus drentensis | reverse complement strand
CTGTTAATCTATTAAACTAATACTTGGCACAATTTTGGGCCAAGTATTTTTTATTAATAAAAGAGAAAATATCTTTTTTAAAAAGTAGGATTGTTAATAAAATTATTTATTTCTGCTAGATATTGAACGAATTCATACCAAGGGTTCTGTGGCTATTTTAGAAGTGGATTTAAAAAGTTTCTTTTGTCCATGAATATGGGAGAAAAACCTATACTGCTTCGAACAATGGATGGACCAATGTTAAAAAAAATTAATATACTTGACTACTGCAGAGATTAGTAAACGAATTTGCAGGAAATGGTCTAGTAGATATTATGCCTGTATGACTCGATTCACCAGAAATATTTCCATTACAAGAAGGATTATTTGATTTAGTTATTTTTGATGAAGCGTCTCAATGTACGGTGGAAAGTGGGATTCCAGCTGTATACCGGACCAAACAAGTCATTTTTGCTGGTGATGAGAAACAGCTGCCACCTTATAATCTGTTTCAGTCCTCTTTTGTTAATGACGATGATGAGGAAGAAGAATACGAACAGATGAGTCCATTAGCCTGTTAAATTTAGCTAAGAGAAGGTCTTAAAGGCTTCTGCAGTGGCATTATCGTTCGAAGTATGAAGAGCTAATCAATTATTCCAATCATGCATTCTACAATGGGCATGTACAAATAGCACCCAATGTGGTTCCGTTTAAAAATCTATCTACGATAACGTGGAAAAAGTCGAAGGTAGATGGGTTAACCAGTCCAATGAAGTGGAAGCGATTGAAGTCGTCAAAATTCTTAGAGATATATTAATCTATCAGCCTGGAAAAACGGTGGGGATTATTACCTTTAACTCCAAACAGCAAACGAAAATCTAGGATCAGATTGATAAACAAGTAAGTGAAGATGAGGAATTTA
>NZ_JBALOS010000425.1:0-326 GCF_036962765.1 Neobacillus drentensis | reverse complement strand
AAGATGAGGAATTTAGCTCTGCTTACATTCAAATGCTAACCAGAGATCTCGATGAAAGAGTCATTGTAAAAAATATTTAGAATGTGCAAGGGGATGAAAGGGGAAAACGTTAAGTTTTTTTCTCAAATGGTGAGACAATAACATTCGATACTAAACGCGGCGAATCTTTCATTTTGACACTGGAGTGTACATTTATTTCCACGAATTAGGAAGTATCGGGGAAGACCTAATCAACTATTATGGAAGCAATAACGACCACCTTAGGCAGCAACGATTCTGTTGCTGCCTGTCTTTTTGTTAAAATTCTATAAAAATTTATCCGTTTA
>NZ_JBALOS010000424.1:0-1315 GCF_036962765.1 Neobacillus drentensis | reverse complement strand
ATTTTTATATAATCTATTAGAACCATTTATTAACTGGTGGCTTGGAAAAGAGTATTTATTAGATTCGCTTACATTTATTGTACTTTTAATTAATTTTTATATAACAGGATTAAGGTCTACTATACTAACATTTAAAGCAAAGGGAGGAATATTTGTACAGGATAAGTACATGCCGTTAATAGAGGCTGCTATAAATTTAGTACTATCATTAATACTAGTCAACCATTTAGGATTAGCGGGTATTTTTATCGGGACAACTGTAAGTACTCTTGTAACTGTATTTTGGAATGCACCACGTTTGGTGTATAAGCAAATCTTTAATCTTCCTGTGAGGTCTTATTTTAGTAAATATATTTATTATGCGATTATAACTGTGATTACTTGTTATTTAACTACGAATATATGTGAATTCTTTGTAGAAGGAAAGGGTATTCCTTCATTAATCGAAAAAGGTTTTATCTGCTTGATTTTTCCAAATATAATTTACCTTGCATTATTTTACACAAGTAAGGAATTTCAATATATTAAAAATGCTTTTAGCAATGTGATTTTCGGAATAAAAGTTAAGTTGACATCAGCAGGTTAATGTACGATAAACAAGCGGTTTTGGTGAATATTAACAATTATCATAAGGTGGGGTGTGTATGTATATACTTTTAATTTTTATTTCTCTGATTTTATTATTTTTCTTTAAGGGTTTCGTTAATAGAGAGATAACTCTAGGAATCTGGTCGATAAAAGTATTTAATTCGTCTAAGATAATATCTAAACCTCCAAATGAGCAAAGTTTATCAACCCCTTCCTTAGAGGCTTCTGATGTAACAGATGTCCCTGCAGAGTTTATTGCTGACCCATTTATAATATCTTGTGATTCAAAGTACTTTATGTTTTTCGAAGTTCTTGATAAATCTTCTAGAAAAGGAATTATAGGATTAGCAACAAGTGAGAATGGAGAAAAGTGGAGTTACGATAGAATCGTCCTTAAGGAGAAATTTCATTTATCCTACCCACATGTATTTGAGTTTAATAATGAATTTTATATGATTCCTGAGTCTTGCGAAGCTAACAGTGTATTATTATATAAATCTAAAAATTTTCCTTATGAATGGGAAAAAACTTGTGAAATAATTAATGGGAAATATGTAGACTCAAGCATTTTTCACTATAATAATAAATGGTGGATGTTTTCTGGAAAGTGTGGTAGATTACATTTGTTTTTCTCTGAAAAACTAGAAGGGCATTGGGCTGAACACCCTAAGAGTCCTCTTATTTCTGATAATTACTCAATTACTAGACCTGGAGGCAGAGTGATTGT
>NZ_JBALOS010000423.1:879-1386 GCF_036962765.1 Neobacillus drentensis | reverse complement strand
CCATATGATAATTCCTATTTATTTACCTTAAGTTATTTGGAAGGGGTAAAAGGTTATTTGAAATATAAGTTAGTTAAGGTTGAAGACCCTTCGGTAGAACAATCTTATTCTATTGTGGAAAATTTAGGATTAACAAATTGGGATTTGGTATATTATGAGCCAATTCATCAAGTTTATATTTTTGTTCATAAGGACTATGAATTAACAATTATGGACGCTGAATTAAAAACCGTCTTAAAAAGAGTAAATTTAACCGAAAATGGAGTTCAAAGTACCGATGAGTATTTTGTCCATATCGCTTCATCAAATGATGGTAATTACATTGTTCTCACTTCAAATGATAGGGTCCTTATATTAGGATTTGAAGACTTAACCCCTATCCAAATTGAAGAATTGGAATACGCCTGTTTTGCAGAATTTAGCAAAGATGATACTTATTTTCTTGTTGGTACTTGGTCAAAAGGCTTTGTATTTGAGAATAATCTTAAGGGATTAAAACTTTAGCAC
>NZ_JBALOS010000423.1:449-869 GCF_036962765.1 Neobacillus drentensis | reverse complement strand
TTGTTCCACTAACGAAGCAGGATAGTTAAATAAGAGGGATAATTTGCAACTTTGAAAAACAAAGTCGGAAACTGACTTTTTAGTAAGTGAAAACAAAGTTGGCTACTCCACCTAAAAATCCTGTTTAACCGATGTATATTACCCTATCAAATAAAATTAAATTAATCGATTTAAATTTGGTATTTGGTTCCCATCCTTTTTTAGTTCCTGACTTTTTCATTCTGTTATCCCTTCACTATTCCTCTTTGCTTCCTCCGTAAATAAGATGACCATCTGCTCCATAAACTGTTATATCCGCTGGATTAATCATTTCATCTTTAGAAGTAATATACCAAACCCACAACGCAGCCGTACCTGAACCTCCGCTCATACCAGCCAAGTCGTCCCGAACATAAAATTTATTTGGCTGTATATTGCCTT
>NZ_JBALOS010000423.1:0-378 GCF_036962765.1 Neobacillus drentensis | reverse complement strand
TCCTTTTGGACATTATTTTCAACTCTCCAGGTTATTGGTCCATTCTCCTCCTTTTCCTCTCTGAATTCTTGGAAATCCAATCCTGGAATCATTTTTACCATTTTGGTATGGTCTTTGCTGATATGAACAGGAAGGATTCCGAATTCAGTCTCGACAAAAGCCACATTTGAATCGGTATCAATTAAAATCACTTTTTTGCAATCCTCATTCTGTGCTTCTACTTTTGCACAGATTGCTTCTTCCAATGATGTAGTAGGAATATAATTAGAACCAGGACTTGAACTAGGACGGGAAGCTGAAAAATAAAATACCACAATTAATCCTATGCAGAGTAAAGCTATTAAAATTTTTTTACTCATCTCCATCGCTCCCATAATT
>NZ_JBALOS010000422.1:0-3547 GCF_036962765.1 Neobacillus drentensis | reverse complement strand
ATTTTATAGGATGGGACACGTGCTGTTAGTTCATCATCCCGATTGATATACCTTTGACTATCATATCCATATTTCTTTTGAAGGGTTTGGATCCGTTTTCTAATGTCATCATCCAGTAAACGTTTTGCGCCCCCAAGTTCCCGTATACTATTAAAATAACCAATTAATGTTCTATATGGATCCACATACTTAGCCAATTTTTCATCTTTTAATAAATTTTCTGTTGTTTGAAGAAGAACCGCATAAATACGGAGCAATACAGTCTTCATCGATTGACCAGATACGCAAATACCACTATATAACCGGAAAGGATAATCCTCTACACTAACCTCTCTTCCAAAAAAGGAGTCTTCGATTTCTAGACCTGCTGGAGGGAATTGTTGCATCATCCTTCTTCCAAACACACGCTCTATTTGTTTATCCGCATTTTTAATTGTAGCGGTGGCAGCTATGTATTTTGGTTTTAATGGGCGCCCATCCTCTGCCTTAACCGTACAGAGCTCCTCAATAACAGTCTCATATCCACCATAAATTGTTCCTAATGGTCCAGTTATTAAGTGAAGCTCATCTTGAATAATAAGCTCTGGCGGATAAAAAGGCCGCATCTTTGATACACTTGCTCTAGGATTATTATGGTAAGCGGCATGCTTTTCTCCTTCACCAATAAACCCACACTTTTCACAATATCTATCCACTTTTCCAAAAAGCGTACCAGTAATCTCATCCCAAGGAAGACGAGCAAATTTATCTACAGTTGATATAATTACTGACGGAACCCTGCGATATATTTCTTCATCAATCAAATAAACAGGAATATGATTCCATGAGAAATAACAGGATGAATTAGTACAATAAATATCTAAACCTGTTTTTTCAGTTTTTGTATTTCTGTCGGGTAAAAACTTAAAATCAGGTTCCTTCGTACCACAGCATGGACATTCAAGAAGCTGCTTTTCAATATTTTTGTACATATTTTTTACTTCGTATGGTTTTCTATATCTTGTCTCCTGTAAATCACTTAATTTATTTGCTGTGACTTGTCCCCCAACCCAAAAACCAACAGCAAATTCAGCATGTCCAAATTGATAGGTACGATCATTTGCTCGTAAAAATTCCGCAGCACAAATGACTCTCATCAATCGGTCCCTTTGCTGGGTTGTTAAAAGCCTTAAGGTATAGCGAAGGAAGATTGTCACTCCACCATCTCTCTCATATTTTTGGTCTTCCGGTGCAAGAAGTTTTCTATATCCAAGCAAAAATGAAATTATACCTAAGTACGCTTCCGTCTTCCCTCCACCTGTTGGAAACCATAAAAGGTCTACTATGGACCGATCTTCGGATTTTGGGTTTACTACTCCTTCTAAATTCAACAAGATGAATGCTAACTGGAAAGGACGCCAACTGAAGTTTTCTTTCTTTAATTCAGCCTCCAATGTCGTGCTTTCATTATTCTTGGAGTAGTTTTTCATCGATATTTGAGTGTGCATGACTTGATTCATAAAAATAAATGCACGAAAAACTTTATCATCTTCCAATAAACGAATGCCCGAGCGAATACGATTCAGTACTTTCCAGCACTCGACTACACTCATTTCTGCGGATTCAGAATCCTCTACTTTATCAACTGGAAGTTTCTTTATCCAATTTTCATAGCGATTAGCAAGATTGTTCAGTTTTTCTATTACTTTTCGTTTGTCCTTCTCTTCTGAGAACCTTTTAATGGAGAAGAATCCCTCAGGTAATTCTCCCAATCCCTCATCCTTAGGTAGTTCCGTGCTCATGCTGCCAACTTCATGAGTCGGAATAAACTCAGATTTAATACTACCTGCAAAAATATCGTTATGATTATCCCAAGATGCAGCACAACCGAATCCCTTTGCAAAAACCGGTTTGTGGCGATATAAAAACTCCTCAAACTTACTTGAGTCCTTTCTAGCATAGTTTTCCGCAAGAAAGATTCTTTCCCCGTCTTCATGGAACACTTCCATTTCACACTGGAACATGCCATTATTACTGTTCTTATCAACAGTTCTATTACTTAAAAACACAGATACTAGGTAATTGTCCGTATCTTTCACTTTTCGTTTATTAACCACAATAAAGACGTTGTCGGAAACTTCAACCTCATATTTATCCTCTATTTTACCAATAGTTATTGGTTCAACATCTGATTGGATATTACGTACCCAGACATTTATATCTTTTTGTTTTTCTTCATCGAACCTCTTGGATTTGACGTACTTACCCCAAGCATACTTTACATTAAAATTTTGGGTTGAATCTTTGATGTAAAATCTTATCCCCATTGATGATTGTTGCTTAAACGTCTTATTTTTAGTTTCCACTTCCCCTTCTTCAGATGATTCTTCCGGATCATCTGACACCGCTTCCAATCCCTCATCTAATAATTCATCATCTGGTTTTTCAACCTCAGATTCAAGAGGAAAAAGTATACCGGTTAAATAAGCTTGTGATGGCGGCTCGGTAATTACATCCTCATTGATATGCTCTGGGCCAATTAAATCACGTTTTAAATCTTCAAGCATTTTCTGGCGAACAAGCTTATAGGTTTCTCTACTCAATATCAATCACTTCCATTTAACATTTAATTTTCAGATAATTAAAGCTTATCTTCTTTTCAGCATTATTATTATACCATAATTATCCTCTTAAGTATTTCGAAAAATGGATTTGGTTGGAAATTATAAAAAAAGTGGCCTACGTTTTACGTAAGCCATTAATGAAAGCCATTAAAACAATTATTTAATTTTTGCCAACACTTTCTCAAATTCTTGATAATTTACATTTACCCCATCATCAAGGTCAATGCTTATTTGTGCATTGGCATATTCAGCCAGTTTTTTATCAAACTCAAGTAGCTCATCCAAACGCTTTTGAAAATCTGTTTTCCGTTTTTCTAACTCTCTTTTTTCAGTGGCACTTAAGTTAGGATTTACAATTCTTGCATCCACCGCTGAAATCTCATAATGGTACTTTGCCTGTATTTCCTGTAAATGTTCAAAACGAATAGTTGCCATTGTGTCAGGTTGATACCGATGCAGATAGATAAAAGTTCTTAAACCTTTTTGTTTGCCAGAATCCACAAGCCAATAAATGGGGCGTTTTTGATAAACCTGACAGTGATCTTTAAAGAACTCATCCATAAAATAACGCCGTAATCTTTCTTCTGCAGATTCATTACGTTTCAATTCTAACGACTCTGCTAGCCACAGAATATTTTCATCAACAGTCTCTGAACCAAATGCGATCAATAAAAACTCCCTCAAACGAGCGATAATATCATTCTCAAAATAATGATCGTCTGTAATTTGGACTAATCCAAACTTATTTGGCCTAAACGAATTATATTTAGACTCATCCAAATCACCACCAGCAAACACAATACCCTCAACATCATATGAGTAGCGTCCCATTATACATCCAATAAAATAAGATAAGAATGACTTTGTATCTTTAACTTTATCAGGAATTCTTAATTTAATTTCATCATGATTAACAGCAGGGGACACTATTTCTTTTAACTTAT
>NZ_JBALOS010000421.1:0-3210 GCF_036962765.1 Neobacillus drentensis | reverse complement strand
TAAGTGTTGTTCCAGAATCCAGTACAATACAAAAAGACGCCTTCTTATTCAAGAAAAGCGCCCTTTAACGGAACGAAGAAAAAATTATATTAGCTGGTATTATGGAATATTAAAGTTTTAATAGAGTATGGAAACGATTTGAGTAATGAGGGCAACTATGGAAAATATTCATAGTGATCCCTAGTCTATCATGTAGTGTTCCTGTTGTAGTTTCTAACAATTTCCATTTCATTATTTTTTAGTGTATGGATAGTGTATCACTCAACAAGCTGATCCTCAATAAAACGCATCCTCTTAATTACCTTTCCTTCCTTACTTTTATCATAAACATTGTATTCTTTTTGTGGTTCAGCATCTGACCAAATGATCGATGCAATGAGATCATGTTTATGATGTTCCATCCGATCCGTATTCATGTAACTGTCATCAGGCTGCCAGTCTCTTGGCAAATCGTCACTTTCCCTATAGAAGGACATATAAAAAATCCTATTTTTTCCTTCTATTACTTTCATTTCACCTTCAACTGGATGATTCTTACTGTATTTTTTAACTAATTCTTTCAAATCTTTTAAATCTTTTGGTGGATTCAGAATCATGTAATGCTTTCTAAGAGTTACCACTTCTTCATCCTTTTTACCAACGATTTGTTCTGTATTGGCAATTTCGAAAATCTTTGTTTCCCCGCTTGATTCCTCATTCTTTGTACATCCAATTAAGTATAATGGAATGAAGAATATACTAATAATCAAAACTAGAATTTTTAAATTAACTTTAATTGCTCAATTCCCCCTCGAATGGGATATCCATTTCCATTAAAGTAACAAAGGGTTTATATTCCCCATCATAATCTTCATAATGCTGTAAGACAAACCAAGAACGAAATCCTGCTAAGTTGACATACATTTTCTCCACATCTGGCTGATCTAGCCCAAAATGATCATATAAACGAACATGCATGACACCTTCAAAGTGATTGTTCTCTACTGAAAAATCTTTTACGGATATCGTATTCCCCCACGTATCATTTACTGTAATGGTAAGTCCGCCTATTCTATCACTCCAGCTGCTAAACGTCGGGTAAGAAGCATTATCCTGCATATTTTGATAAAATGTATTAGTTGCTTTTGTACTTTCATCAAACCGAAGTGCTCCCAAATTTCCTCCATTTTTCTTTAGCTCATCAACTAAAGCATTTTTGACAAATTCAACATAGTCTTTTGTTGTCTCATGCTCACTCGCTTTTTTAGTTAAAGTCTGATTACTATACGCTGTACCAGTTCCCTCCTCAAAATGATCAATCATATCTAAAACAACATCTTCCATTTCTCCCGTAGAAAATAAGCTTGTGGACATTGTCTCGAACTCATCAAAGAGAATACCTGGGAAATATGATTCTAGTAATTGAAGATGGAACATCCAGCTAATGTCAGTCATTTCATCTCCTGTATAATCATTTGTTGTCATATCATTCGCTACATTTCCATTTTCATCATAACCTTCTGGTCGATCTGATTGAAAAATGACTAAATTGGATAAATTAGCGTACAACGGTTTTGAATCCTCATTATCAAAAATTCCATCTCCATCACTATCTTTTTGGTCTGGTAAACTGGTTGGAAAGAAACCTTCAAAATGAATCGTAATTCCAAAAATCTCAAACGTGAATGTTCTGAATGGACCCATTTCTTGCCCATCGGTTAATCCATCTTCGTCACTATCTTTCATATCAGGATTAGTGTAGATTATACCGTATGGTGTTTTCATTCCTTCCGTTTCATAGGTATCGTATAAGCCATCCCCATCTGAATCTATCTCTTCGCCACCTGAACCATCGCTTTTTACCCCAAGCTTCTTTGAGGAGTCAGTTTCCTTACTCCAAAGCTCCAGCCATTTTTTCTTATCAACAATCATAAATTCACTAAGCTGAGTAGTTTCCACACTTATTGTATTCTTACTTGTATCTAACACAGCGTTAAGGCTTTCAAACATTTCCTCATCTTCATTATACCAAATGATGCCTAAATCATGTTCCGATGTGTCTCCAAGCTGTGCTTCATCATAAGTAAACTTAAGGCTTGCTTTATCAAATTCTGATTGAGTATTGATCCCTACCGGAAAACCAATCAGACCGTATAAATTAGCTGTTTTAATATTGCCTTTGTTTGCTGTAATTCTAGTCGTTTTATTTATATTATCCGTTGCACTAAAACTAACTTCTACACTAGTAATTTCTGATTGATCAGGCTGATTCAATGATTTACGAATAGATTGTTTATGGTGTTCTTGTGAATCCGTGATCTCGTCATTATCACTGTCTGCAGTATTCGGATTTGTCTTTAAAGCAAATTCATCTCCATCACTTAATCCATCGCTATCTGTATCATCCTTATTAGGTAATGAATCAAACTGTTGTACTTCAAATCCGTCAGTTAAGCTATCTTGGTCGGAATCTTTCTTCATTAAAGCTGTTTGATAAACCTGCTCGTCTTTATTATTCAGGCCGTCTCCATCGCTATCTTCATCTGCGTCACTTATGCCATTATGATCTGTATCATATTTTGTTGGGGAAATAGATGATTTAATCTCATATTCAATATTGTCCTTTAAACCATCCCCATCTGTATCCATTTTAAATGGATTCATTCCCTCTTGGAATTCTATTCCATCTGTTATCGTGTCACCGTCCGTGTCAGAGGTAGATTCAAAGAATTCTGTGTTTAATGGATAGCCTGCTTTTTCAAGTCCGAATAACACTTGTTTATATGCATTTTGATAGGACTTTGATGCAGGGATACCTAGATCTTTTTCTAGAAACTCATTACCTTTTTCAGACATTTTCACAGCGTTATCCAAATGAGCTTTTATTTTATTTCCATTTTGATCCGATTGATCATAGATATCTTTTAAGATGCCGATAGCATTTTTATTGACAATTTTATCCGATAAATAAAAATTAAAGAGTATATCTGCAAGTAATACTTCAGTTGGTTTATTAAAATCGTTATTTGATGCATAGCCCCCTAGATATATTGTTAATTTATGTTTGATATTCAAGAGCAGATCACTTTTTAGAACTACCTCTTTTATATACTCCTCTTGAACTGCTTGTTCATATTGGTTAATCAATTGTTCAAACATTTCAAGTTCATTCATATCTGTTTTCTTAAAGTCTCCGGTCTTATCAAATTCCACAATCAGATTATCTAGTGT
>NZ_JBALOS010000420.1:0-1067 GCF_036962765.1 Neobacillus drentensis | reverse complement strand
AAAATAATTTAAGTAAAGGGGCTTATGACTTTGAATTTTTCCTTAGAAAGAAACTTCAAAAGTTTACAACGAATTGCCTATGGGGAAAATGAAAACCAATTTGGGGACTTAAGGCTGCCAGAAGGTAACGGCCCCTTTCCTGTTGCAATTCTTATCCATGGAGGTTTTTGGAGAGCAAAATATGAGTTAGACCAAATGGATAAGTTTGCAGAAGATTTAACTTCTCGAGGCATTGCAACATGGAACATAGAATACCGTCGAGTTGGACAAGAGGGAGGAGGTTGGCCAGGTACTTTTTTGGATAATGCGCAAGCGGCAGATTTTGTTCGAACCCTTGCAGAATCCTATCCGCTTGATTTAGATCGTATTGTTACGATCGGACATTCAGCTGGGGGGCATCTAGCTCTATGGATTGCTGCGCGACACAACCTTCCTTCGAATAGTATTTTAAAAACTTCCGAGAATCCTTTGTCATTAAAAGGAGCAATCAGTCTTGCAGGTGTTTGTGACCCTGCACTTATGCATGAAATCCATGTATTGCGAGAAGTGAAAACTGGAGTCAGTGATAATCCAACACGAGACCTATTTGATGGAATGCCAAAATACCTTCATAGTCGGTATGCTGAAGGTTCACCAATAGCTCTTCTACCCATCTGTGTTCCACTTGTGCTTATTCATGGTTCACTTGATATCAATGTACCAATTGGCATTAGTGAACAATTCGAAAAAGCTGCTAAGGGCTCAGGCGATGATGTTATCTTAAAAGCTATTTCAAGTGCAGAGCACTTTAAGATTATTGATCCAGAATCAGATGAGTGGCCAATAGTGGTTGAATCAATTGTAAACTTGTTGAATCAATAGCACACATGAACATGTAAACATCCATCATGAATTGGCTGCAAAAATTTAGTCTTCAATTAGATAATATAATTATAGAGGTGGGAATTTTATATGAATAAAACTCGAACTACTATTGAACGAGAGATTTCTAATTTTATAAGTTACTATATTAAAGAAACTTTAGGAAGAGGTCCACGTGATACTGAAATAAAAATAACAGATAACGT
>NZ_JBALOS010000419.1:0-2124 GCF_036962765.1 Neobacillus drentensis | reverse complement strand
GTATAATTTCACTTGAATTTTTCTTAGAATAATATTTTAGAACAGTTAATTAAGGAATTAATAGTTCCCATTAACAGACAAGTTTTTTGTTCTTCAAGTACTTTCTATTTGCCACATCTCCTCCGTAATGATTATATACAACAAACGTTCTATATATAAATAAAAATAAAAACGCCCTAATTGGCGTTATAGTTTCCGTTTAGACATATAATTAAGGTACCTTCCCAAGGTTCCTACATCAGGATTTTATTATAAATGCTTGTTCTTTAGCAGAACTTCCTCATACCCATTTTCATACATAAAAACTTTCTTTTCACGGTTAAAAGTCGCATTTCCTGCATGCATTAATCGATGATGTGTTGGACATAAAATGACGATATTACTTGACTGGTGATTTTGCGTCCTAGAAAAGTTTTCGATATGATATGCCTCAACTACATTTCCCCCGTAATTGTTGAAATGGTTCACTCTACATATTTGACAAGTATGATTGCAAAGCTTTTTTAATGATGAAATTGTTTTACGACTTGCTTTAAGGAAATTTTTGTTAAACTTGCTTTACTTCAATAGAACCCGATCCGTTAAGCTTAGAAATGATTTTATCAAATTCATGATTGAGCAGATCTGTGTAAATTAAAGTAAAATCACCGGTAACAATCACGGATCAAACCCTTGAGGGAGTAAGAACATTGGCGGTACTGTGTTGGAAGCGAACCCACCAGACCTAGCACTCAGGTCTCAAGCATTTTTGAGGTTTGCTAGCACCTGTTTTTTTTGTACCTTTTATAATTAAAAAAGACCAAGATTTTACACTTGATCTTTCTAGATAAGAAATTCACAGGATTCTGAACTTATTCAGTTTGGCTTGACTGCCTAAGAATCAAACCCAGTTACAGTAACACGCACGACCTTCGTTTGTTTTCCTTGGCGACAAATAAAAACACAGTGATTTTACATTCGAGAATGGTTCTTTTTTGATGGCTTTTACTAAAAGAAAGCATCATCCCCCATTAATTGGAAATAAATAAACTTATTTCAGAAATAAATTTGCAAAAAACTTACAGATTAAGATTTACAATTCCAGCTCTAAGAAAATGTTGAGACAACCTATTTTTTATCTCAATCTGTAAAATACTCCGTAACATAAAGACAGGATTAATAGCTTTGAGGTAATTAAAGTGAACTGAATAAAATAGTTTAAAATTAAATAGCATATAATAATTTTTATCATCCACATTAATCACTGGTGAAGTATAAAAATATTCCCCTTGGTTTTTCAAATATTCCCCTTCTTCGATGGGAATAGCAACCCCAGGCAATATTCTATTTACTTTCCATTTAGACTGTGCAAAATCACAAGATGGTGATACTTCCAGTTCAATGAATTTACATTTATTATAGATATCTTTCAATTTTTCATCATTAAGGTTAAATTTCTTAGTATCAATTATTTCATTCAAAACATGTTCGATCCGCTCAAGCTTTCCATCATGTAAATATAAATTACCAGGTTGAATTGAGTCTGATAGAACTGTTTGTAATAGTAGTTTACTATTTATGAATGCAATTCTATCAATATGTATTTTGCCTAAGTTCGCACAACTGTCTTTGTCATCGTGATCTTTATTAAAAAGGTCGTATATTGATTTGAATTGTTTTTTTAACTTTCCATCCTGGTAATATGCAAATTTATTATTATCTTTCTCCAAATGATGTAAAAGGCCACCCTCGTTAATTTGAGATAGCGTCTTTACTTGTTCAATTATAATATTTTCAACGTTATACATTGAGCCATTTAAAATATTAGCTATCTCATCTGGTAGAATGTCATTGAAGCTGTATAACACATTTTTAACTACAAGTTCATTAATTAAATCTCCATTTTGGTCTATCAAGTTTGGGGCACCTGCATTGGCTTCAGCCATTTTATATAGTATCGAATTGATATTATCATTCCAATTCTCTTCTATTTGAAAATTTCCAGATATACTATTAATAATCCCAGCAGACGCCTCATTCACAATGTTCTCCCATAAAAAAAACAAATTAAAGCAACCCAAGGTATCTAATTCTGTTTTAATTTTGTCTAGTATAATTTTAAGCCCATCTTTTTTAAGAATTTTA
>NZ_JBALOS010000418.1:0-1664 GCF_036962765.1 Neobacillus drentensis | reverse complement strand
ACCTTTCAATTCCTGAACTATTAAAAATGATGATATAAAATTATCATAAATATAAATATTTTTACTTTTAAGAATTTTAATGCACAATTTATTCTAAACAGAAGTGGTAGTAGAAAGAGCAGCAGTTATTGGCTTAATTATGATGCCATATACGAACGCGGGAAATCCTGACGATAATAACCAATGAAGTCAAAGAAGTAATAGTTGTTTTATGAAAATACAAAAGTGTTAAGGAAATGTTTTGTATAAGGAAAGGATGATTAGTTTGTCATTAGCATTAGAATCTCTTCGCATATTAGATTTAACAAGATTGTTACCCGGTCCCTTTAGCACAATGCTACTTGCTGATTATGGTGCAGAGGTGATTAAGGTCGAAGACACTGGACCCGGCGATTATGCAAGAGCAATGTATCCGAAAATCGGAGAAGATAGCGCTATTTTTCATTCAGTAAACCGTAACAAAAAAAGTATTTGTTTAGATTTAAAAACAGAGAAAGGTAAAGAAATCTTTTTGAAGCTTGTTGAAAATGCAGATGTTGTAGTGGAATCATTTCGTCCGGGAGTTATGGATCGCCTTGGAGTCGGCTATGAGGTGCTAAAAATGGTTAACCCTAGACTAATATACTGCGCCATAACGGGGTACGGACAATCAGGTCCTTATTCCAATATGCCCGGACACGATATAAACTATATTAGTTATGCAGGCATTCTTGAATATATGGGTGTAAGTGGCAGTAAACCAGTTGTACCATCCGTCCAAATCGCCGATCTTGGCAGCGGACTCATGAGTACGATAGGAATTTTAATGGCGCTTTTTGAAAGAGACCGTTCAGGAAAAGGACAGTTTATTGATGTTTCGATGCTCGATGGAGCTCTTTCTTGGTTACAACTCTTTCTTCCAGCCTTTTTTGCGACAAGAGAACAACCAGAACGTGGAAACTTAAATTTAACCGGAAGAAAAGCTTATTACACCGTATACGAAACAAAAGATGGTCTTTATCTGTCAGTTGGAGCAGGGGAACCTAAATTCTGGGTGGAATTTTGTAAAATCATAGAAAGAGAAGACCTAATTAAAAAAATGTATGTACCGATGGAAGAGCAAGACCAAGTGAGAGAAGAAGTCCAATCCGTTATCATACAAAAAACAAGACAGGAATGGATGGGGAAATTTGATGGAGTAGAGGCTTGTGTAGCTCCAGTCAATAGTCTCGAAGATTTAGAGAAAGATCCACAATTTATTGATAGAAAAATGTTTCAAACAATTGATGACGTAGAACTAGGTGAGGTCAAATTTATTTCTCCGCCAATTAAGTTATCAGAAACACCAGGTGCAATTCGTACCTTAGCACCAAAGTCTGGAGAACATACAATTGAGTTGCTTGCAGAAATGGGGTATTCTGATCAACAAATCGAGGTTTTAACAAGTCAAGGTATCATCAAAAATAGAGTTGATGAGTCTACTTCTAAAACTTGATTGAAATCTAAAGCTAAATTGATGAGCTAATCATCATTGAAAGTAATCGATAATAAAAAAGAAAGAAGGGATTCACTTTTATAGTGTATCCCTTCTTTTTGTTAAGATGTAGAAACCTTATATCTCCTAACACCAGTGAAATTTTTCTATCCATTTTTTGTTATATCAGTAATATATTATTACGATAATT
>NZ_JBALOS010000417.1:0-2419 GCF_036962765.1 Neobacillus drentensis | reverse complement strand
TTATGGGTTACAGTTCAATCAATTGATTAGGCTGCTTTTTGAGTTATCAGTCATTTCTAATAAGTAGTAATTTTCGCTGATTCTTTTCTTGTGACTTCTTCAATCTTTTGAATAAACATTTGGAAAACACGCCTTTTTTCCTCTAGATCTTTTATGTATTCTTTAAGTTGGTTATAGCTTTCTTCAAATGGTTTATGGTACATGTCTCGAATTTTTTCAATGATTTCTTCGTTTACCGTCGATTGAATCACTTGTTTGGTGATCCCATATTTGTAGGAATAAACCTTTAATTCCTGCGCTACTTCATCATATTCATTCGCTATTTCAGTTAAGACTAGCGAAATATCATCCTTCCACTCGTCTAATGACTTTTGTAAGTAGGATTTTGCCAATGTCTCTTCCATGTAAACACCCGCCCTAATAGAGTCTAGATTATGTTTTCACTATTCTATTATAACGTTGTTTGATTACATAGAGATTGCGGGCAGTTTACAGTGTCTTTTCATTATCTTTTAAAAAGTAATTGTTCTATCTTTAGTCTACCTTCACTGCTTTTTCGAATTCTTGAAGGGTGGTTGAATATTTTATATAAGTTCGAGGTAAATAGTAGAGTTCATTTTTTAGGCCTGTCATAGAAAAGGGACCAGGAGTGGTAGTGAGTCCATATAGATAATATTTTTTCGTTTCTTCCACCACATGTTCATTGGTATTCCCAAAGGGGTAAGCTAGTGCAATAATGGGTTGCCCTGTTATTTGTTGAATTTTTTCCTGCGATTCCTTTAGTTCATATTTTAGATTGTCCTCTTTGGTTAAATCTGGATGCGTCGCGGTATGTGACTGAACCGAGATGAATCCTGAATTTGCTAACATTTTTAAATCCGCTTCTGTTAAGCGATTTGCTCTTCCGATGAAATCAGAAATGACAAAAAAGGTACCTGTTGGCCGAAAATTTTCTTTTGAAAGATTTTGAAAAATTGAAAACGCATTTAGATTATTTTTGTACCCGTCATCAAAGGTGATAAAAATGGGTTTTGGGACAGTTTTAATCTCGTGCCAACGCTCGAAAGTTAATAAGGTATAACCATGATCTCTTAAAAAAATCATTTGTTTCTCAAAGTTTTTAGGAGTTACATATAGCTCTTTTGATCCACTACCGTTAAATTCAGCGATGGAGTGATAAATTAAGATAGGAACTTTTTGCTTTGCTGATACAATGTTGGGAAAAAGGAAAAGAGCTAGAAGTAGTACGATCATTTTTTTCATATATATGCCTCACTTTTTACATTTTGATATCTCTCCCCTATTATTCCTCCACACTATTCAAATCATCACAATTTGATGAATGAATGAGCAGTTTTATCAGACGAAATTTTCTTTTTTCGCTTCATTCTCCACTCTACAAATAACCGACCGTCGGTTTGTCAATTGGTTTATTTACTTTTTTTACCTAATTTTAAAAATACAATCTACTCGAAGTGACTTCCTTAAACAATAAGTGGTAGACTAAAAACAATATTCTTCAGAGAAGGAGCTGCTTGCATGGCAACATACAAAGTTTTATTTTTAGATATCGATGGAACTTTAGTGAGACCTGATGATACAATTGAGGATTCCACAAAAGAGGCAATTTCACAGGTCCAGGCAAAAGGCTTGGAGGTTTTCTTAGCAACTGGCAGACCGCTTCATGAGATAGATGAGCTTGCTAAAGAGTTGAATATTCACTCATTTATTGGATATAACGGCGCTTATGTTATTTATAAAGGTGAGGATATATTTCAGAAACCAATGAATAGCTCAACGGTTAAGAATTTCTTAGAAATAGCGAAGGAGAACCACCATGAAGTGGTTTTATATACAAATAGTAAAAACGTATTTACCAATATGGAATCAAAGATATCCATTGCATTTATGCACAAATTTCACTTACATAAAAATGAACCCTATTCTCCTTCGGTCAATAGTGCTGTCTTGGGAATGACACTGGTCAATCTAAAAAAAGAGGATCCTGCTCTTTATCAAAATGAAAAAGGAATCCATTTATCCCAAGTAAATGTCGAGGGAATGCGTCACTGCTATGATGTAATTCGAGACAATGTGAACAAAGGGTATGGAGTTCAAGTCGTGTTAGAGCAATTAGGCATCGCTAAAGAACAATCAATTGCCTTTGGCGATGGAATGAACGATAAGGAAATGCTTCAAAATGTTGGGGAAGGATTCGTGATGGGAAACGGTCATCCAGATCTTTTTCCATACGCAAAACATAGAACAACAGAAGTAACTGATTCTGGTATTTTTAATGGATTAAAAATGCTTGGTCTCGTTAACTAAATTTTGTGGCTAATAAAAATAAGTGCAGAGAGTTTCAAACCATTTGAAAGGCTCTGCACTTTTTATAACCCTTTATTGTACTATTTATAAC
>NZ_JBALOS010000416.1:0-1476 GCF_036962765.1 Neobacillus drentensis | reverse complement strand
TTTTAACTATGTTTATTTTTTAAAAATGGTCGCAATGATTTGATCATAAGTCATTTCGGTATCAACTACGAAAGTACCAGGACGCAAATTTTTCTCGACGCCTTTTTTCTCTACATCTTGGGAGAATTTAAAGTCATCTGGGACTATTTTAGCTTTTTCAAGCATTTTTCCGACATCGATGCTCGTCATCCCTTGTGTCACAGAAATAACTGCACGATAGGCAATCTTTTTAGAATTATTATTAGCCGTGGAAGCTGCTGAAGACGTGGAAGCTGCTTTTTTTGCTGCTTCTAATGCCTTATCATATTCTGCATTCGGTTGGACTACATAACCTGCAGCTAATAGTTTTTCTTTCATATCTGTTTCTGTTAGTTGAGCGACTGTTTGCTGCTCGCTCTTGGCTGGTTTGTCAGCTGCTTTTGTGATCGCAGGATCGTCAGTGAAGTAAACAGCACCACAAATGGTCGTAGCTAAAAGAATTCCGGCCGCAAAGCTGCTCACTACATTAAATTTCATGGGCTAATTTGCTCCTTTCATCCTTTGCTGCCAGATATGGAGCTAAAAATCGGTTAATTTCATTCTCTGAAACTTGTTTTTTCTGAGCAATTGTCTCAATCGAATATTTCCGTTTATATAAATCTAGTACTTCACGCTTAAAAATAATTTCTTCCGGAGTCAGTTGAACGCCTGCTTCCTTTGTAACTACTTCTATATCAAGTTCCAGATTTCGAATTTGCTCTTGGACGTTATTGATATCTTTCATAACAGAAACATGAACCATATCAATTTCCGTTTGTTTTTGTTTTTCTACTTTGCGATTCGACATAATTGAAACGATTAGCAACACAGCTGATATCGCAATCAACAGAATTAATGTCCATTCCATCATATTAGTTTCCTCCTTCATTTACATAGCAATCCACAATTCCCTATTATACATCCTAACTATAAATTTTTCGATTAAAACCGACTAAATGAGACACAAGTCGGATGGATTTGACAAAAAGAACCTCAAATTCTATAAAATGACTAAATAATATGGTTCCTAGTTATAGTTACTACATCTTTCGGAAGGTATAAAAAAAGCAATGCAGCTTTGCATTGCTTTTTCACTAATCTTATTTTTAACTCTGAAAAAAACTAACTAATGTCCCACTAGCAATCGTGTGTGACTTCAAAATTGGCGCTATATCCTCAAAGAATACCACTTTATGTGGAATATCAGTTGTCTCTATATCTAGAGCATAGACAGCAATTTGGTAAGCATGATCTCCAGTCAACTCAGCGGGCTGCATCCCATAATAAGGTTTTATTTGCTGATAATCTGTTAAACTAACCGCCGCATTTTCTGCTAGTTCTGATGTGGAAGCGTCAATATTAATCACTGCCCAATGTACCCAGTATTCAGATAGAACGTGGGCATCATAAACGACCACAGCAAACGATTTAGCGTTAGCAGGTGCACCTGCCCACTTT
>NZ_JBALOS010000415.1:0-1265 GCF_036962765.1 Neobacillus drentensis | reverse complement strand
GTGATGTACTAGAGTGTGTTAAAATGCGGTCTAATACTTTTTCAGTAAATGGCATAAAGTAATTAAGTATTAGCCCCCCTAAACAAACGGTTAATAAAGTTCCAACGCCAATTGGTCCATTTAAAATCATTGCCATTATCAAGAATACGAGGTAAATGAATGTTCTCGAAAAAAATATATTTGTTCTAGTTAATTCTTGTATGATTAATGTTAATCGGTCAACTGGAATCGGTGCAAAATTTGTGTGTAAATATGTTGCAGTTCCTAATCCCATAGCAACTAAGCCGATTCCAAAACAAACAACTTTGCTGTACCATAGTTCAGGTGTGATTAAATTGTGCAATAAAAAAAGCCACGTATCAATACCAATACCCGTTATAAATGCTGTTAACAACCCCAAAACTTCTGGTCTTTGACTTTTTAAAAATGCATTACAACCTATCAATAGTAAAGCTATTATGATTTCCCAACTTCCCACAGTAAGCCCCACATTTATGGACAGTCCTACCAAAAGTGCATCAAAAGGCGAAGTTCCAAGGTCTGATTGTATAGTGAAAGAAATACCAAGGGTTAATGTTAAAATACCTAATACATAAAAAACATATTTCACTTTACTCGACCTCTTTATCATTATTTACTAGACAATTCTTTGAGCATTAGAATATGTGGGATACCATCTTCCATAAAGATATTAGAAGAAGTACGATAACCAAGTTTTTTATAAAAACCTTCTGCCTGTGTTTGTCCATGTAATTTAACCTGCGAGGCTCCCCGTTCTTCCGCGATTTCTTCTAACGCTTTTATCATGATTTTTCCAAGACCAAATTTACGGTAAGATTCGAGGATGCAGATTCTTTCCAATTTACCTACTCCATCAATAAACCTGATCCTTCCCGTTCCGACTGGTTGTTCATTGTAATGGACTAATATGTGTTCGCAAAGTCCATTCAGTGTATCAAATTGATCAAATTCATCAAATTCATCCTCTAGTGGTACGCCTTGTTCTTTCACAAATACTTCTTTCCTTATAGCAAATGCTACCCTTAAATCTTCATCGATCGTTGCTCTTTTTGGATTCATTTTTATCAGTCCTTTTAAATTAAATTGTCTATCATCATTTTGTTGCAAATGCAATAAAATTAGGTTAAATTTAATTTATATCACTTTTATAGTAAATGCAACAAAAAAATGTGAGTTAAGGAGTTAATGATGAAGGAAATTTTACGTGAAATTGGCATGATAGCAAGGGCATTAGATTCTATAAG
>NZ_JBALOS010000414.1:0-1723 GCF_036962765.1 Neobacillus drentensis | reverse complement strand
GAAATATAAATAATAGTTAGTTTTTCACTGATATTGATCCTTTTTTTGATACGGGAGCATTTTTGCCTAATATAACAGAAAAGACAACAATCACTGCTATTACAAGAGTGAAAAATGAGATGGATTCATCGAGAAAAACGGTTGCAAATAGAATCATCAAAAATGGTTGTAAGTATTGAATCTGACTAACTCTTGCTATTCCGCCCATAGCCATGCCGCTATACCAAGCAATATATGCTAGAAATTGACTAACCACTGCGAGATAAATAAAACTAACCCATGCTTGTAAAGGAGCATGGAGCATTTCAGTTGTAAGGTTTAGCCCAACTGGAATGATGAAAAATGGAGCACCGATCATAATCGCCCAAGCAATCACTTGCCAGCTACCTAATTCTTTCGCTAATCTCCCACCTTCTGTGTAACTAAGTCCAAGTATAATCACTGCTGCTAGTAAAGCTAAATCGGCTAATTGTAATTGACCGAACCCAAGATGAAGTGCATACATAATAACAGCTAAAGAACCGATTATACTTGAAATCCAGAATTTGAGAGAAGGGATTTCACCAGCTCTAAACATAGCAAATCCGGCTGTTGCTAATGGTAATAAGGCTAATTCCACAGCTCCATGAGAAACAGGCAAGGATTCCATTGCCCAAGAAGTGAGGAGTGGAAATCCTAAAATTGCACCAACAGCAACAATAAGTAGACTTTTGAATTGGCGAGGAGAAGGAAGTTTTTCTTTTCGAACAATAAATATCACAGCTACTATAATAGCAGCAACAGCTGTTCTTCCTAAACCGACGACCGTGGTCCCAAAATACTCTACTGCAATTCTTGTAGAAGGGAGCGTTAAGCTAAAACAAATAACACCTATTAATCCCAACAATAATCCAAATTTCTCTCTGGTTTCTCTCTGCATCGTATCCTACCTACCTTCGTATTATATCTGTACCATTTTCTGTTTTTCTTAAAAAACAGTTCTGCTATAATTAAAATAATAATAGGTACACACAATAAAAATAAACCACTTTTTCACCCTTCTGTACCGGTACAGTTGAAGGAGGATAAATGAATGAGCTCAAAATATATCGAGATAATGGAAGAAATTAAGCTTCGGCTAGCAGATGGGGCGCTTATTGCAGGGAGTAAACTCCCTTCTGTTCGTCAGCTATCTGATCATTTTACATGTAGCAAAAATACAGTCATTAAAGCATACGAAGAACTAGAAAAAGAGCATTTAATTTATTCTGTTCCTAAAAGTGGCTACTTTGTTGTGAATGAATTTCAAATTACGACGAATGAAAATAACGTGATTGATTTCTTGTCTGCTGGTCCAGATAAAAAAGTTATGCCTTATCTTGAATTTCAACATTGTATGAATCAAGCAATTGAACAATATAAAGAAGAGCTTTTTACATACTCTGATCAACAAGGCCTTTACTCATTACGAGTACAGTTAGTGAAATATTTGCAGAATTTACAGGTGTTCACTCAACCTGAAAGAGTAGTGGTTGTATCTGGCTCGCAGCAAGCCCTTAATTTATTAGTTTCTATGCCATTTCCAAATGGAAAAAACAATATTCTAATTGAACAACCTACTTATTTCGGATTTATTGAGTCCATCAATCTGCACCAAGCTACTACTTTCGGAATTGAGTTATCGATGGAAGGGATTGATCTTGATCGTCTGGAATACATTTTTCGAAATAATGATATAAAATTT
>NZ_JBALOS010000413.1:1255-3901 GCF_036962765.1 Neobacillus drentensis | reverse complement strand
CTTTTATTGTTGTTATATACGTAGTATACTTGCAATTGTTCACCGAGAGAACATGAAATCCCTTATTGCTGGCAGGTACAGATAATGCACTATAAGGATAGTATTACTGTAAAAGTATTATTACCCTTTGGGAACATTATCACTGTACAACAATAAAAAAATTATAGGAGTGAATATAGATGGAATTACAATTAGCATTAGATTTAGTCAATATCCCAGAAGCAATTCAGTTGGTAAAAGAAGTGGAGGAACATATTGATATCGTTGAAATCGGAACACCTGTTGTTATCAATGAAGGTCTCCATGCAGTAAAGGCAGTAAAAGAAGCATTCCCTAATTTAAAAGTTTTAGCAGACCTTAAAATTATGGATGCAGCTGGTTATGAAGTAATGAAGGCTTCTGAAGCAGGTGCTGATATCGTCACAATTCTTGGAACTGCTGAAGATATGTCTATTAAAGGTGCTGTTGAAGAAGCGAAAAAACAAGGTAAAAAAATCCTTGTTGATATGATTGCTGTAAAAGATCTTGCTGGACGTGCAAAAGAAGTGGACGCTATGGGTGTTGATTATATTTGTGTTCATACTGGCTACGATCTTCAAGCAGTTGGAAAGAACTCTTTTGAAGATTTACAAACCATCAAAGGTGTTGTAAAAAATGCTAAAACTGCAATCGCAGGTGGTATTAAGTTAGAAACACTTCCAGAAGTCATCAGAGTACAACCAGACCTTGTCATTGTAGGTGGCGGGATTACTGGACAAGCTGATAAAAAAGCTGCTGCTGCCAAAATGCAACAAATGATTAATCAAGGGTAATTCAGATCATGAATACAACTCAATACCTAGCTGATATCATAAAAGAGTTAAATCGCTCCGTAGATTTAATTTCGAATGATGAAGCTGAAAAATTAGTTAATGGGATTCTTGAATCAAAAAAAATCTTTGTTGCAGGCGCAGGTAGATCTGGATTTATGGCCAAATCATTCGCCATGCGAATGATGCACATGGGGATAGATGCCTATGTGATCGGCGAAACAGTAACCCCTAACTTTGAAAAAGATGACATCTTAATCATTGGATCAGGTTCAGGAGAAACAAAAGGTTTAGTTTCCATGGCTGAGAAAGCAAAAAGCATCGGTGGGACGATTGCAACTGTTACCATTTTCCCTGAGTCCACTATTGGACAATTAGCGGATATCACAATTAAGTTGCCTGGCTCACCTAAAGATCAGTCGGAGAGTGATTTTAAGACGATTCAACCAATGGGCTCATTATTTGAGCAAACACTTTTACTATTTTACGACGCTGTGATTCTTCGGTTCATGGAGAAAAAAGGTTTGGATACCAATAAAATGTACGGTAGACACGCCAACTTAGAATAAATATATTATTCCTCGAGTTCTAAATAGGAAAGACCGCAAGCTGTTTCCATGCAAGATTGCGGTCTTTCTGTTAGAATGAAATACTTCAATTTGTAATAATTTTAGGAGTGATAAAATGATTTCTTTAAATGGAAAAACTGCAATAGTTACTGGCGCAGGAAGAGGCATTGGACGTGCTACTGCTATCGCCTTAGCAAAAGAAGGCGTTCATTTAGGCCTAATCGGCTTAAATATGTCTAATCTAGAAAAGGTAGCTGCTGAACTAGCACAATTTGATGTAAAGGTTTCTGCAGCAACAGCAGATGTGACCGATCTCGAATCCGTTACCCATGCTGTTGAACATATCAAATCAGACTTAGGCCCAATTGATATCCTAATCAATAATGCTGGTGTTGCTAAATTTGGTGGGTTCCTTGATCTAACACCAGAAGAATGGGAAAAAATCATACAAGTCAATTTAATGGGTGTGTATAATGTAACAAGAGCAGTATTACCAGGAATGATCGAAAGAAAATCAGGAGATATTATCAATATCTCTTCATCTGCTGGCCAAAAAGGTGCTCCTGTTACAAGTGCTTACAGTGCTTCTAAATTCGCTGTTTTAGGGCTAACAGAATCACTTATGCTAGAAGTAAGAAAACATAATGTCCGTGTTACTGCTTTAACACCAAGTACGGTCGTTACAGATTTAGCCATTGATACAAATCTTGTTAAGGGCAATGAAGAAAACGTTATGCACCCAGAAGACCTTGCAGAATTAGTCGTGGCTAGTTTAAAATTTAATCCAAGAGTATTCGTTAAAACAGCTGGATTATGGTCAACAAATCCATCATAAAACGAAGCAGATCCAGTGGGGTCTGCTTCTTTAGTTCGTACAAAATACTCTTATATGTATCAGTGATACAAGGACATTACTTTCTCTAAATCAACAATTAACTGGTTAACTTCATTCTGTGCTAAGCGTACAAGCATTTGATCGTATAAAGTAATAATTTGCCCATCCTCTTCATGCTGATGTTTTTTTAAATAATGATAAATATTATTTAACTGGTCTTCATTAAGGACCGACTCTGTTTCGAAATTCTTAACTTTCTGTAAGGAAAATTCATTGATAGTCGAATCAAATTCACCTGCAATAATGTTCCCTTTCACGAACATCCTCTCACTCCTCAAAGTCAGTATAGGATAGTTTTCCCACATAATATGTTAAATAAATCTTTACTCCTCAAATTTAAAGAATATGAGGGCTTTTCAAATGTTTGATTTAT
>NZ_JBALOS010000413.1:0-1169 GCF_036962765.1 Neobacillus drentensis | reverse complement strand
TTGATTTAGTTTACTTTTAACATTTATCGTTCCCTTATGGTTCTGAATAATTTTATAGCTGACCATAAGTCCTAATCCATTTCCATTATGTTTGGTAGTGAAAAAAGGTCCCCAATCTTTTAACCTGTTCCTCCCCTATTCCTACCCCTTCATCCTTGATTTTAATTAAAATATGATGAGCAGTCGAATCATTGGAAACATAGATATTACCACCAGTTGGCATCGCCTCTATGGAATTTTTAATTAAATTTATAAAAACCTGTTTTAACTGATTTTTTTCCACAGTAAAAAAGATATCCTCTGAAGGAAATTCATATTTAATTCGTACATTTTTCAATATGGCTTCGGGCTCGAGAAAGGAAATCACACTGCTTAAAATATTTTTTACATCGAATTCACTGAAGTAAACCGAGTGAGGTTTAGCAAAAACCATAAATTCATTTACAATAAAACTTATTCTTTCTATTTCATCTAAAATCGTTTCGACAAAATAGGGCACTTTTCCATTTTCAGTAAGGAGTTGTACAAATCCACGAATGGTTGTTCCCCTTCTTTTTTTAATCATATTTGGGAGACCATTCAATGTGGAGAGGTTTGGAAAGGGGAAATTCTTAATAAAGCGAAGGATGGAACCAAGTACTGGCTTGATACAACTATTGTTCCATTTGTTGATTTAAATGGAGAAGATGAAAGTCAGAACAGAAAATATCATGTTTTTTTCCTATTAGTTCTTCCCTTGTATATTTATATAAATCGCAAAACTTTTCATTCACATAAGAAATTCTATCGTCTCGATCGGTAATTGAAAAAATGGTAGCTTCATTTAGTGCTTTCTGCAAATCTGCAAGCTCTCTTAGAGTAATTTTTAAATCTTGATTGGACTCATCTAAAGCTAATTTGGTGTATGATAACTCCTCATTGTAGCAATTCAGAAGTGTCTTGGAGATAAGCTGGTACAAATATTCAAGTATATTAATTGATTCAAAAAATGTATTTATAGAAATACTTTTTTCTCGTAATTCCTGTTCTAGCAAGTCCATAATAGAGCAACATGTTAGATAAACAAAATTGATAGATTGTTCAAGTGAAACCCGGGAATGGATTAATTTCCGCCCGAAATCATCTACAAACGTAATAAGGTTATTTTTATTCCTTTCATTACTATTAAT
>NZ_JBALOS010000412.1:0-1426 GCF_036962765.1 Neobacillus drentensis | reverse complement strand
AACTTGTACAGTGATGTAGTGCCTATGTTAGATAAAACCGTTTTAAGAGCATGGGAAAAACAACGAAAAGAACAGGAACTAACTACCCACGAATAAATATTAATGGGGCGTATGTCCGAGATCTTACAACATTTTTATAAATGCAATACGTTTGTCATCGCTTTACCTTTACACAATTTTAATATTCCATCAAAGTTAAAAGATTACATGGATAATATAATGAAAGCACATGAAACCTTTAAATATACTGAAAATGGGTCAGTGGGCTTACTTAAAGACGGACGAAGAATGCTTGTCATACAAGCCAGTGGTTCAATCTATACAAATGATGATTGGTATACAGAAGTTGATTACTCTAATAAATATCTGAAATCAATGTTCAATTTCCTTGGTATTGAAGATTATCAAATCATTCGGGCACAAGGAATTGCTTTACTAGAACCAAATGAAGTATTACAAAAAGCATATAAAGATGCTGAAGAAGCTGCTTCAAGCTTAGCACCTAAATGAATACTGTCTTAAAGGAAAAGAAATATAAGGAGGTAATTAAATTGGAACAACGAGTTGATTATTACAATGTAGCACCAGAAGCACTTAAAATAATGATGGAAATGGAGAAGTATACGAAAACAACAGGTATAGACCGTAAACTTCGTGAACTTATAAAAATTCGGGCTTCTCAAATAAATGGTTGTGCATATTGTATTAACATGCATACAGCTGATGCTAGAAAAATGGGAGAAACAGAACAACGTTTATATTGTATTAGTGCTTGGAGAGAGTGCACATTTTACACAGATGCAGAAAAAGTAGCTCTTGAGTTGACTGAACACGTAACTTTAATCCCGACAAAACGCGTGCCAGATGAGCTTTATCAACGTGTACGTGAACATTATGACGAGAGACAATATGTTGACCTTGTACTGATCATTAATCAAATCAACAGTTGGAATAGAATTTCTATTGCAATGGGGAATACAGCAACTGAAAAAGAATGACTCTCAGCGAACATCTAATCGTGTTCGTCTCAGATTGTAGAAAAAAGGCATCCAAATGAACCAGATTGGATGCTTTTCCGTTTTATACTTATATAGAGCATAAAATTACCTCTTGTTTGGTCAACCTTATGCCATTTCAGAACTTCCTATAATTCTCCAGTATGATAGTCACAATCATCCTTATGAAAGATTGTGAAATATTGTACTTAAACTATCGGGTGCTTGTGTTGAAGATCGGAGCTGTCATTTTGGCTGCTTTTCTTTTTGTGCTATCGGTGCAGGAGTTGAACAAGAAAAATAAAAAGCATTCTATATTGAATGGTTTCTATCTTTATCATAATTTGGTGATGTACTAGAGTGTGTTAAAATGCGGTCTAGTACTTTTTCAGTAAATGGCATAAAGTAATTAAGTATTAGCCCCCCTAAAC
>NZ_JBALOS010000411.1:0-1369 GCF_036962765.1 Neobacillus drentensis | reverse complement strand
CAGATACGTATGATATTTACGGTTTATTAACTGTTCGAGGACTTTCACGTTTTGAAACATTCAATATTTCTATTAATAGATTGGGAAAGAATTCTTGTGAAAATGAAAAAGTTATATTTAGTAGTAAGGGACAAATTTATAGAAACGATTACGGTTTATCTTTAACTTCAACTATAAATCCATTTAGTTTTCTAATAGGAGATATAATTACCATTTCAATCCAAATTGAAGCATTAAAAGAATAATAAATTAACCCCATTATAAAATACAAAATCATCTTCATTCGTTATTACTTGTTCTTATTCCACTATTCTGCCAGTTACTTGAATAAGAAAAGCGTCGAGAATGGCAGCTGATCCTTTCAGCTCCGTTCCGCTCTTTAATTCTTGCATCTGAGGGTTGAATAAAAGTGGGCTTATTTGTGATTTTTTAATCTCTTTACCATCAGTTCTGCCATATGTTTCGAATTTGGATTCCCATCATTTTGTAATTTATCAATGATGTTACTATAATCCGTTTCATTTCGGTTCTGACTTAATTTATATGCAGCCTGAATTTCTCCCACCTTAATCTTAAATCCAACTATACCTTTTAGTTCCCTTTCTAAGAGTTGAGGAGAAAGTTTATCCCATAAAACAGGATTTTCACGATGTTCTTCATATTTTTCCAGCATTATTGTTAATTCTTCAATTAATTCATCTTTCTCTAAAATGCTTGCTTTACCATATACATGGACGGCTAGATAATTCCATGTTGGAACTTCTTCATGCCCATACCAAGAAGAAGAAATGTAAGCGTTCGCTCCCTGAAACATAACAAGCACATCTTCACAGGTTTCAAATGTTCTCCACTGAGGATTTCCATAGGCCATATGCCCAGTAATATAGTAATCATCACCCTTTTTATTTAACCCCAAAGGCAAATGAGTGGCAATTGGTTTCCCTTGTTCTGTTGTGACAATCGTGCCAAAAGAGTTTTTTTGAACAAAATCCCAAATTTCATCAACATTTGAGACCTTAAAATATTTTGGAATATACATAATAATCCACCTTTCAAAAAAAAGTTATAGGAGTGTTTTGGTCATTATAAAGTCCATTTGTTCTTCATCACCCATATAAAAAGAGTGGGCTCCCGTTTGAACAAACCCCATTTTCTTGTAAAAAGCAATAGCCTTTTCATTTTTTTCCCATACGCCTAGCCATATTTTCTTTTTATTACGTTCCAGCGCAATTTCCATAGCTTTATTTAGCAGATATTTACCAAGACCATGTTTTTGAAATTTGTTCTTTATATAAATCCTCTCGATTTCAAGTGATTCATCACCCATTTCTTCAGACTGAGCATCATTTGTATTGACCTTTACATATCC
>NZ_JBALOS010000410.1:0-1930 GCF_036962765.1 Neobacillus drentensis | reverse complement strand
TGAAAGCCCTGAAGCCATAGATAAGCACTGTCCATTTTATTTAATTTAAATATGTTATAAATACTGAAAGATAAAATTATTGTTATAACTGCTCCTATAGGTAAAGCTTGCTTAAAATTTTCTTTGTATCCCTTAATAAAGTCACTATATATGTTATAGCTATTTTCTCTTACCTTTTTTCCATAAACATAATATAGTGCAGAAGTGGAAACTCCAATTGTCACTATTGGCAAGCTTCCTATAAACCATAATAAATTCAACATAAAGGTTTCATAAACTAATACACAAAACTTGTACGATGGTCCTTCAAAGCTAAATAATCCTTTCATTATTTTTCCTCCATTCACTTGGAACACCTCCTCATTCTGTCATTTTTATACTGCATAGGGCTAATGCCTACAAGTTTTTTAAAGGTTCTGCTGAAATGTTCAATGTTAGGATAACCGATTTTATCACATATCTCATATATCTTCATATCAGTTTTAGCTAAAAACTCCTTGGCCTTTTCTATCCTTATATTAGTTACATATGTAGTAAAGTTATACCCTGTTTCTTCTGTGAATATTTTACTGAAATATGCCTTACTAAAGCCTATAGATTTACTTACCAGATCTAGGGTAACTCTATCACCATAATTATTATGAATAAAATCCTTTGCCTTTTTAATTGCCGCATTCTCCCTCTGGTTTATTTTTCTTAAAGAATTAATAACTCTTGTTAGAAGCATTAGTATCCATTCCTCAATTTCTAATTTAGTATCAAATTTTCTTACTTCGCTATAAAAATCCAAATCTTCCTCAATAATAGCTTCAAGATTATCTCCTTCATCCTTAATTATGTAGTAAATTACCATTAATACTATCTCTAAATAATAAATATAAAAGCTTTCAATTTCTCTTGCTCCGGATAGTTCATTCAACTGAAAAACCCTTTTCATATCTTCTAAACACTTTTCTTCATCTAACCTATCCAACGCTTCTAAAAGCCCATTTTCCTTACTCATTTCTATAACTATTTGTTGAGTTATATTGTAATTCTTATTTTTCTTTATCCTATTTAACTCTTCTACATTCTCAGGATAAATATTTTTTCCCTTGCCATAAATAAATCTAAATCTAGCATTTTTCTGTGCTTCATCAATTAGTGAGCTTATCTTTGTAATATCGCTGCTAACCTCACTTATACCAATAGTTACTTCAATATTTAAGAAATTTAAAAGAGCATTTCTTATTTTATTTGAAATATCTGAAAGTTTTTCCTTTAAACAGTTAACATATGAATTGTCGAAGGCTAAAATAATCCCATATTCTTCTGGAGACATTGGTAGAATTTCTCCCATATTTACTACTTCAAACAGTTGAATAACAGCATTTGTAACAGAACTCATAAGTTCCTTAAGATCATTATCCTCATACCTTTTCTTAACTATCTGAAAACTGTCAATAAGTAGAGAACAGCAAATATAATTTTCTCCTTTTAATCTTAGTGCACTATTTTCCAAATCCTTCTCAGTAAAATCTCCAGCAATTAATTTCCTAACAAGTTCATTTCTATTAACACTATGATTCTTACTACCTTTTTTTCTTTTTTCGTCCTCTAAAGCAGCCATAACCATTTTAAGAATTTTATCCGGTTCCATTTCTGTTTTTAAAATATAATCATTTATTCCGAGCTTAAAGGCACTTCTTACAAGTGTATAATCATCATAAGCACTTAACACTAAAAACTCAGTATTAATGCCAAGCCGTCTACTTTCCTCAATAAGCTCAATGCCATTCATAACAGGCATATTAATGTCTGTTATTACTATATCAACATCCCCTCTAGCTTTAATTATCTCTAAAGCTTTCTTTCCATTAGATGCCTCTAAAACCTCATCGAAACCATAATTATTCCAATCTATCAAGGACTTTAAAGCAAGTCTTACAAT
>NZ_JBALOS010000409.1:0-2100 GCF_036962765.1 Neobacillus drentensis | reverse complement strand
GAGGACCTATCATAAGTAAAAAGAACCCTAAAATTCCACTTAAAACAATAGATAAAAACAAATACATATTTATCCTCTTCTTTCACAAAATTTATATTGCTTATTATTCCTTCTGAATTACGGAAACTCCTTCTTCAACATACCTGCCCCGTTAGTGCCATAAGAAAAAGGCTGCCTCAGCAATCTTCCTTATTGAAGTAAAGCACCCGTTAGTTGAACAACATTCATCTTAGAAATTTATTTCTAAGAGTTGTTTCATTTCATTTAGCAAATCTTTATGTTTAGCAATTGTCATACGAGGTGTTTTTATTAAGCCGACATCTTTGTGTGTGAAGATAAAAGTACCGTCATTTAAAACAGAAAAAGCATAGGGAACTTCTTTTCCAGATTCAAACTTCTCGCTATCAAAAAAGCTAAATGTATAAGTGTTTTGCGACTTCAATTCATCAAAGGCGAATTGACTATTTGAGTCTTCAACTTTAAGACCTTCAATTTTAGATAATATTTTTTCTATTTTATCCTTATCTTTTACAATCTTGGTCATTTCTTCGGAGGAAGAATTCCCTTCCACTTTTTGAATAAATAATGTTCTTAAAGAATCTTTACTATGTATTTTTATAACTTCTTCATTTGCAGAACAAGCACTCAACAATATAGATACAATTATCGTTATACCTATAAAAAGATATTTATTATTACCCATTCTTTCTTCCCCCCATAAAACAGACTACTTTATATTTCAATTGGGTTATACTAAAATCCTTTTCGGATTACAAAGATTAACTATTTGTTCACATCCTTATTGAACTAAACTGCCCCGTTAGTGGAACACTGAAAAAAAGACTCTACTCCTTATTGAAGTAAAGCACCCTATAGTTTAAGTACAATGTTTCACAAACTTTTTTTGTCTAACATTCCCAACAACTTTTTATAATTAGATAATGTTTCATTATCTTCAACTTTAATACCAGATTTAAAAAACTGGATATCTCCTGTTCCAGAGGTAATTTGATTCCTTGCTTCAAGAATTCGTTTTAAGTTTTTTGCAGTTCCAATACTTCCAGAAATAATGTCCACTTTTTCAGGAAATATTTTCTTTATACTATTTTCAAAGTATGGGAAATGAGTGCATCCAAGAACAATCGTTCCGTATTGCTTTAAATCAAACGAAGATAATTGTTCTTTTAAATATGGTACAACTTTCTCTTCTCTAAATTCAAAATTCTCAGCGAATTGTACAAGACCCGGAAGAGGTAGACTTTCCACAATATCGTGATGGTCTATACTTTTCACAAGGTTATGAAACTTTTCCTCTCTGAGAGTCAAATTAGTCGCCAAAACTAATACCTTTTTTCGTATTTCCTCACAGCTTTGAACAGCAGGTTTTACAGCTGGTTCAATACCCAAAATAGGAAAATCATACTTTTGGCGAAGGTCATCCACGGCGATACTAGTTGCAGTATTACAAGCAATAACTAATGCTTTGATTCCTTGATTAGTCATAAAGTCCACTGCATTGAAAATATATTCCCTTACCTCTTCTTTTGATTTTTCACCATATGGAACGTGTAAGGTATCTGCATAAAATATGTAATCTTCATTCGGTAAAAATCTTAATGCTTGATGAAGTACAGTCATTCCACCTATTCCAGAATCAAAAAAACCTATTCTCATTACTTTCACTCTTCTCCTAAATTAATTCTGTGAATCATTTATTAAGAATACCATTTTTCCAAAAATTTTTTTAGTTTAGTTCTTATTGAAGTAAACTGCCCAGTTAGTGAAACAAGAAAAGCTGCCAAAATGACAGCTTGAACTCGCGACTCTTGCACCTTTACTTACTTACATATATTCAAATCTTTATATGGGCTTATAATTTTTTAAACTTCAATGATTTGCAGGAAGGACATTGAGCGGAAGATATATCGGTTTCATTATGTATCCACTCATAATGACAAGTCGAGCAGTGTAAAACCGTATGTTTGTTTTTGAATTCTATTGATTCATTCATATATCGCTCATAATCTTGAGGGTACATTTCCGCCAAAGTACGAAATACAAAATTACCATCACACTCTCTTCCGTTCCAATATTCTTTAC
>NZ_JBALOS010000408.1:0-2430 GCF_036962765.1 Neobacillus drentensis | reverse complement strand
TGTTCTTGTCTTATTATTATCATTGCCTGTTATATTGTTTTTTCAAAAATCGTTTGCAAGTTCGAATAAAAATAAAAGGATGAAGATTGCGGTTGGCCTTTCCTTTTGCTACTGTCTGATTGGCCTTACTTTTTTTGGTATTCTAAGAGGTTTTTCCTTAGATGATCTGAAGGTACAGATCATTCATCTTACCTTTGTATTGGTCGTCACTTGGGCATTTACTATGTTAATTGAAAGTATCAGGGAGATTCACAAGCTACGATCAGAAATGCAAAACTCGGAGAAATTACGAGTGATAAGTGAGTTAACAAGTGTTTTCGCTCATGAAATTAGAAATCCAATGCAAGTGACTCGCGGCTTTTTGCAACTTCTAAACGAGCCCGATTTACCTAATGAAAAGAAGGAATATATCCAATTATCCATCGAAGAACTAGATCGTGCAAATGAAATTATTAATGATTTTTTAGCTTTTGGAAAACCTTCCATAGATAACAACAAAAGAATCAACGTAGGTTATCAGTTACAACGTGTAGTCAATATCCTTCAAAGTTACAGCCGGAACCACAATGTTGAGATGAAAACTGATATTCTTGATAATTGTTGGATTGATGCTAATCCTCAAAAATTGAACCAGTCTTTGATTAATATTTTGAAAAATGCGATAGAGTCTATGCCGAATGGTGGAATTGTTTGGATTGCATGTTCTTCAACTGATGATGGATATATAAAAATTAACATTAAGGACCAAGGAATTGGTATGACAAAAAAGCAAATTGATAGACTTGGATCTCCGTTTTATTCCTTAAAGGAAAGTGGGACAGGACTAGGCATGATGGTAAGCTTTCAAATTGTCAGTTCTTTCAAAGGTAAAATTCATGTGAACAGTGAAAAGGATAAGGGAACAGAATTTATTATACTTTTACCACAGATAAACTAAAGGGAGAGAGCAAATACCAAACATCCTAATAAATTCCTTTAAAAAGATAATCTGATGTTTAATAAACAGATTATCTTTTTAAATTGTTAACTGTGGCTTAAGAGACAAGTTTTAATCCTATTGCTGCACCTAAAACCATCGTAATAAAAATAACTCTTCTCCAGTCTTTTGACTCATCATAAAAAAGCATTCCTACTATCGCCCCTCCAGATTGCATATGCTGTCCCCATAGGCAGTGTTCTCATTGCGTAAGCAAGAAACAGAAAACTTCCTCCAAATCCTAAAAATAATGGAACTAAAGATTGCCAATTACGTTCTTTATGCAATTTATTAATCATAGCAACACCAAACATTTCAAATAATCCTGCTATGATTAAAGAAATCCACGCCATTAGAATTCAGCTCCTTCCTGAACATTGTCCTTTGTAACTAATTTCAAGCCAATTACTCCTGCTAATAAAAGTAAAATTAAGAGTAATTTGATTATTTTAAAAGGTTCTCCAAAGAAAATAATTTCGGACAGGACCGTTCCTGCTGTATCCATCCCTACAAAAACGGCATAAACAGTCCTCACTGGAAGTTTACGTCCAGCCATAATCATTAAATAGAAACTGAAAATAATAGAAATAATAGTTCCTGTCCAAGTCCAGAAGTCGTTTGCGTGTTTTAACCCAATAACCCAAAACACTTCAAAAAAAGCAGCAATAAATACTTTAATCCAGGTGGTATTCATTTAAAAATAACCTCCATTTTTATTTTTACTAAAAACAAAAAAAGCCCAAGAGATAACTGTTAAACAGTTTCTCCCAGGCTTTTATCCCGTGACACAGCATAGCTGTGAGTTTTCTTTCGGACCAGACCCAAACTGCGGAACCCTAGAAAACATTTTACTTATACAATTACAATAAATCACACACACATTAAAAATTTATACAAGAATGAAGAATCGATTTTTGTAAAATAGATTAGGAAACACTCGGTATTTCCTCTAAAAAACCGTGTGTTTTTTTATTCTCATATCGTAGTCTGAGAGTATTTTAACCACCTTCACTTACCAGGGTATTGATCATAATTAAAGGTCATGTTTCCCTTAACCCTTTTACATTCATCATGTATTGTAATCATCTTTAAGTATAAATCTCTGGTTTAGACACGAATGAAACTTCTAATACTAGAGATAACTTTAATTCGGTTAGGGCGTTTGATAGGGTGGAGAATTTTTAAGGAGAGATGCAAATTTGGAAACATTTTACCGTACATTTATTGTTTTTGTGGTTGGATATATGTTCTTAAGGTTTACTGGGAAAAAAGCAGTAGCTCAAATGCACTCTTTCGATTTGTTGTATATTCTTGTCCTTACGAACATTATTAGTAGCCCCGTAGAGGTTAATAACATGGGAAAGGCTATTACTTATGCTGGAATCACAGTTATTCTATATAAAATTTTTATCCGTTTATCCCTGAATAATAAATTAAAATGGATCTTATATGAA
>NZ_JBALOS010000407.1:0-1092 GCF_036962765.1 Neobacillus drentensis | reverse complement strand
ATACTAAACATAACGTAACGATATTAGAAAGAAAGTCAAAAGCAATATTTTCATTTTTAATTAATAGATTTATTGAAAAGGTTATAACTGTTAGTAATTTTGAAAAGTATAATTTATTAAACTTAGGTGTAAAAGAGAAAAAAGTAAAAACGATATATAATGGAGTAGATTTAGAACAATTTAAGTTTGAAGATAAAATCTTCAATAGTAAAGATGAATATAAGATAGGTATTTTAGCTAGATTGTCACCAGAAAAAAACCATAGTTTGTTTTTGAAAATTGCAAACCTTTTAAAAGGTTCCCCAAATATAAAATTTTATATAGCTGGGGATGGTCCTGAAAAAGAAAGTATAATTAAAACAATTGAAGAATTTAATATAAGTAATTCCGTTGAATTACTAGGTAATGTAGGTAATCCTGATAGGTTTTTAAAAGACATCCATGTATTATTAGTTACTTCGTATAGAGAAGTTTTCCCTATGAGTGTAATAGAGTCTATGGCGATTGGAACGCCCATTGTTTCTATAGATGTAGGGGGTATTAATGAAGCAATTGAAAATGGAATTAATGGATTTTTAATTCCTGATTATTTACCTGATAGATTTGTTGAAAAAATTAATTGCTTACTGTCCAATGAAGAAATTAGAAATAGGTTTATTACAATGTCACGAAATAAAGTTGAAAGAGAATTTTCACTAAATAAAATGATAAGTTCTATAGAAAACGAATACTCTTCAATTCTAGTAAAAGAATAATGAAAATTATCCTATTTATTACTTAGAATCATCGATACATCATCTTATTTGAATACTCTTACTATGAGAAAGGAAGTAAATATTTGAAAAGGGTATTATTTATAAGCACATTATTTCCTTATCCAATTGATAACGGAAAGAAAGTAGTTATTGCAGGTTTAGTGAAATATTTTACTGAAAAATATGGAAAGTCTAATGTCGATTATATATTAATTGGAGATGAGCTTTCAACAAATAATGGTCTATATTTTAATAATTGTTTTAAAATAGAGAAAACAAATTTTATTAAAAAAATTAGAAATGTGATTTGGAACTCATTAATTGTTAAAAATAAAAG
>NZ_JBALOS010000406.1:780-2171 GCF_036962765.1 Neobacillus drentensis | reverse complement strand
GACTTATCTGACGAAGAATAGTTTTTAAATTACATAAGAATATAATATAGTATAATTATCAGTCTAAAATGAAGGAGTATCTATGAAAAGGCAAGCTATTATACCATCAGTTATTATTATTATTGTTTGTATTGCTTTAGCTTCTTTTCTATTCATTCAGCAATGGCAAGATTCTGATGATGACGACAAGAAGGTTTTTACATCGAAAAATCATCAGCCGCGTTCTTCCGTATTGATCAATCGAGAGCTGACAGAAAAAATAACGATTGGGGCCATCGGGGATATCCTGATACACGACAATGTTTATCAAGATGCCTATAATGGGGCTACATATGAATTTGACCCAATGTTTGAGAACGTGAAACCATTATTGGAGAAACCAGATGTTTTAACAGCCAATCAAGAAAGTATGGTTGGTGGAGAAACACTAGGTATTTCTAGTTATCCGAGATTCAATAGTCCATATGAGGTGGCGGATGCTCTTGTACATACAGGCGTCGATATTGTATCCACAGCTAATAATCATACGTTAGATAAAGGTGAAAAAGGGATTAAGTCGGAGGCAAAGTATTTAGAGAGTATTGGTTTACCACATGTTGGAAGTTCCCTTAATGAAAAGGATCGCCAAAATTTGAGGATTTTAAATAAAAACGGGATAAAGGTTGCTTTTCTCTCCTATACATACGGAACAAACGGAATTCCTGTTCCTGACGGAAAAGATTTTCTCGTCAACCTCATTAATCGTGAAACAATGCGTGATGAAATTCATCGTGCTAAAAAGGAAGCCGATGTCATCGTCATGAGTATCCATTGGGGGAATGAGTACCACAGAATGCCTACCAAAGAACAAAAGGAACTGGCCAACTTTCTCGCAAACGAAGGTGTCGACATTATTTTTGGTTCCCACCCTCATGTTCTCCAGCCCATGGAATGGATAAAGACAGATGATGGTAGAAAATCCTTTGTTGTCTATTCATTAGGAAATTTTATCTCGGCACAACATAATGATTATAAAGACATTGGCGGTCTGGCTACCCTTGACATTACAAAACATGTTTCAGATAAAGGGAAATCGATTGAGATTTCGAACCCGAAATTTTATCCAACCTATGTTGCTAGTAAACACAATACTCGTTTCCGAGTCGTCCAATTGGAAAAAGCCGGATCCTTTGGTCTACGTAATGCTAAGGGAAAATATAAAGACATTCAAGATCATATGATGCAGTGGCTCCGTTAATACGGGGCCTTTTTATCTCATTAAAAGGATGATGACAGACAGGAGATGGTGAGATGGTATGGACAAATCAAAAAGGCATCTGGTTAGCTGGATATTTTATCATAATGATGTTTCTTTTTACGAGAGGATTTTATACCCCTTTTTTTGCACTTTT
>NZ_JBALOS010000406.1:417-760 GCF_036962765.1 Neobacillus drentensis | reverse complement strand
AAAAGAAGCGGAGCGTCTCTTTGCTTGGATGATGGTTTCATTTTTTCTTGGAAATCTTTTGGTCGGTTATCTTGATCATTTTATAGAAAGTTTTCATCTATCTCCCTTTTCGCTTATTATGTTGAGCCAATTATTATGGTTGGTTCCTATATTAATGATGAGTTATGTAATCAAGCAATTTAAACAAGAACTATCTCCTTATTTTCACCTGCCCCTTTTCACTGGCGAAATTCAACTTCCTTTTAGGATTGTTTTTTCGCTTAAGAGATTTTCCCTTATTGTTGTACTTTTAGCTGGGTTAGCAATGGCTGGGTCACTTTTACTACAAAAAGAAGGCATACAG
>NZ_JBALOS010000406.1:0-407 GCF_036962765.1 Neobacillus drentensis | reverse complement strand
TTCCTATTGATTTTGTTATTCGCAACAGTCAATGCATTTTTGGAAGAAGTTTTGTGGCGTGGAATCCTGCTTTCAAAAATGATAAGCATCACAAGTCGACCGATAGGGCTTATCGTATCGAGCTTTGCATTCGGCATAAACACAACGATGTTTGGCTTTTCACTAGTCATCTGTATGATGTATGTCTTTTTAGGATTAATCTTGGGATTTGTAACGGTAAGGACAAAAAGTATTTTTCCTGCGATTTTTATTCATTGCGTGATAACAATCATCATATTTATCAATGGAATAATGACCCTCCCTATTTAATCGTAAGGCTCTTTTAACCGTGCCTGTTGATTTGCGCTCTAGGCGTGTGCGGTTCGAGGGCAGGGTCCCCCTGCGCTCCTGCGGTCTCCCCCGCCCCG
>NZ_JBALOS010000405.1:0-1655 GCF_036962765.1 Neobacillus drentensis | reverse complement strand
AAGTCCCTTAGTGTGGAATGTTCTAATTTACTAGCAACGGTTTCGTTTGTTACTGCAATTTCATCTAATGCTTCCAAAAATTCTTGGACTTTTTCATTTACATTATGGACAGTTTCAAAACATTCTTTTTTCTCTAAGTTAAGAATAGTAAGGGGTTTAACGATAATTCCATCATCGTTCTTTACTGCTTCTTTAAATACCTCTAGGTCTTCACCATCATGTTTACTCCATACTAAAATAATATAAGGACCGTTATCCTTGTGAACGATACACTCAATTATTGACATTAAAGTACTAATGGTATCTTTAGTATTTGCAACACCGTCAGCATATCTCATGTCTAAAAACAACAATCTAATATTTTTCAATGGTTCACTGGGCATGTTCTTTTTCCCATCAAAATAATACACAGGCACAGCATTTTGTGAAAGTACTTGGATTAGTGGAAGAGCTTCTTTATACATATCATCCACAATCACAACGCTTCCATTTTTAGGTAAAATCATTATTGAATTGCCTCCTTAAATGCAAGAACTACTAGCGCACCATTTTGAAATTCAGGTGGCAATTCCAAGTCTCCATTATCTGGAAAAATTAATTTTCCACCGTGTGAATTCATTACCTCATTAGCCAAGTGCAATCCCAAACCCATTCCACCTGGTCTATCAGATATAAATGGTTTAATTACTTGTTCTGTTGGTATTGTGAAACCCTTTCCATTATCAGCTAATACTATTGACTTATAACCCTCTAAAGCATCATCAGATATACCTAAATAAATCTTTTTTTGGGGTATTTTTGTATAATCAGTCCACCATATTGAGTTATCAATTAGATTCATTAAAGTCCCAAGAATTAGATTCTCAACACACTTGACATTTGAATTACCTTGATAGTCAGAAAAATCATCAATTATGTCAATTTTATGAACCCTGAGTCTATATTTGACATTAAAAAGTGCATTACGTAATACATCCTTTAAGTCACCAATGGTTTTCTTTTGATTTCTAATTATTGATGCGTATCCATCTGTTACTTTTGCTAAGTCATTTATTAGCGCTTTAATATGAGTTGAGGCTACTTCTTGCTTTATTGCATGCTCTAATTCACTTATTATTTTCTGCAATTCATGTACAACAATACTTAAGCTTAATCCTGAAGTAGCACTTCTAATATAGACATCACTTATATATTTATAATCATTTTCAATATTATCCAAGCATTTATATAACTCTTTTTGAAGATTATCATCAGTTATCTTCTTACTGATTTTCTTTTTAATATCTTCGATTCCAGCCATTACTGGCTCAGATTTATTGGTATGCCCATAATATTTCCTGAGTAATTCCTTATCAATAGCTCTTTCTCTCTCAATTTTTTCAATAGCAAAAACAATGGCATTTCTAAATGTTTCAAATGCTTGATTTTCAACAAAACCTTCTCGATTTGTTTTTTCTTCTAAGCCTGAACTTGTTTTTCTATCCAAATATACCGCACCAATCACAATACTACTGCTCAACGATATGCTTGGAGAATTAATCCTTTTTGCTTCCAACCCTAACCAATCATTTCCTTTTTCTCCATATTCATAGATCCTTATACCGTCTCTATATACAAAAATACCACCGTTAGTTTTTAAATATTCTCTTAAACCC
>NZ_JBALOS010000404.1:0-4094 GCF_036962765.1 Neobacillus drentensis | reverse complement strand
AAGGAGGATTTATACGATGAGTTTCACTATTAACGCTAATTCATTAGTTAAAGATATTGTAAACGAATTACCAAAAACAAGTGATGTGTTTAAAAAGAACCGAATAGATTTTTGTTGTGGAGGAAACATTTCATTAACAGAAGCAGTGGCTCAAAATAATCTTAACCTCGATACTTTATTAACAGAATTACAAGGAGTCTTTGAAACATACGAAAACGCCGAAAAAGATGTGGAAGTTTGGACGAACTCTGATTCAGCTACGATTATTAATCATGTCATCTCCAACTACCACCGTGTATCTGATGAGGAACTAACAATGCTTAGTCCCTATGTAACAAAAGTATCTCGTGTCCATGGAGAACATCACCCAGAATTATTTAAGGTTAACGAACTCTTTTATGAATTCAAAAATGAATTGCTGGAACATATGGCAAAAGAAGAAGCGATTGTTTTTCCATTAATTAAGCAACTTGCTGATGGAACCATCGAGAACCGTGAAGAAGCTATTGCGATGATTGTTGAATTAGAAAAAGAGCATGATCATGCAGGAGAAATTTTAAGAAAAATCCGTGCAGTAACAGATGACTTTACACTTCCTCACGATGCCTGTGGTACGTATCGTCTAGTGTATGCTCGTCTTGAGGCATTAGAAGGATTAACCTTTATGCATGTACATCTTGAAAACAATATCCTATTTCCAAGGTATATATAATGATTAAAACAGCCTCAAAGGCTGTTTTTTTGTGTAAAAAAACCTCTCTTCTTATGAAGAGAGGTTAACCGCCAATATAAGACATTTCTATTTTTTTACGATTTTTATACGTTTCTGCCGTTCTTTCGTCTGAATATCGATCATCTCGGCCATTCCAAATGGCACTCACCCTCTCACGGATTTCTTCATCAGTGGCGCCATTTCTCATAAAGTTCCGAATATCATGCCCATTTCCATTAAATAAACAAGTAAATATCTGACCATTCGCCGATAACCGTGACCGGGTACAGCTTGTGCAAAACGATTCGGATACAGATGTAATAAAGCCCACGTTCACATCTTTATCTTTATATCGGTACAGTTTTGCCACTTCCCCGTAATAGGCAGGGTCAACTGGCTCGAGTTCAAATTGTTCCTTTAATAAATAATAAATCTGTTTTTTGGTAATGACATCATCCATTTTCCAGCCGTTTGTAGCGCCAACATCCATAAATTCAATATAACGCAACTCTAATCCCTTTTCTTTACAATACACTGCCATTGGAATAATTTCTGTTTCGTTTAGACCTTTCTTTACAACCATATTAATTTTGACCCCAAGCCCAGCTTGTTTGGCTGCTTCAATGCCCTCTAATACGGGACCTGTGCCTACTCCGCGCCCGTTAATTTCCCCAAACAATTCATCGTTTAACGTATCAAGACTAACGTTAACGCGTTTGAGACCAGCTTCCTTTAACTTTTTTGCATATTTCGGTAGGAGAACGCCATTGGTCGTTAACCCAATATCATGTAATCCCTCTATCACTGACAATTTTTGAACAAGAATAGGCAAATCTTTCCTGAGAAGAGGCTCTCCCCCAGTTAGACGGATTTTCTCCACACCCAAACTGACAAATATTTTCGCCAGACGTTCAATCTCTTCATATGACAGTAAGGCGCTTTTTGGCAGAAATTCAAAATCCGGACCAAATTGATCTGCTGGCATACAGTACTGACAGCGGAAATTGCAGCGGTCAATCACGGATATCCTCAGGTCATGCAACGGTCTATTTAATTTATCTTTAATAATGGTTTTTACCATTTTCTCAACTCCATTATTTTATGGAACCTTATTTAAGTGTATCAGTTATTCATTAGACAGATTGTTACTTTATTCACTATTACCATACTTATTACTATAAGTCTTATCTTAGCAGATGTTCGCCAGTCTATAAATAATTGTTTGGAGAAAGATTTTCAAGTTGACAATACTCAAATGTCGATTATGAAATTGTATTTTTTGCTCCGAAAGTTTTCACTATATTGTCATTGTTTACTTCTTTTTATTGGCTACTGATGAGATAAAATATTACTAACAAACAATTCATGTTTATCAGGAAGATAGTAGTAAAGATGACACGTAGAGGGTGAATCCGATGACAATGAAACCAACTCATTCAATTGAAATAAAAGAATTGCTTAGATTTGCAGACCGGAAATTTAAAAGTGAAAAAGGGAGCTTTCTATTTCAAGAAGGAATGGTTGCCGAGGAACTTTACATTATCATTTCCGGAAAAGTTCAAATTAGTAAAATCACATCAGATGGCCGTGAACTTTCATTAAGAATTTGTGGAGATAATGATATTTGCGGGGAATTAACCCTTTTTACAGATAATCCAAGATATCTATTAAGTGCGATGGTTCTGGAGGAAGGAGAAGTTGTCGCCATAAAAAAAGATGTCATTGAAAGTGAGATATTTCAAAATAGTAAGCTTGCATTTGAATTCATGAAATGGATGAGTGACCATTTCCGTAAAACACAAACAAAATTTCGCGACCTGGTCTTAAATGGAAAACGTGGTGCACTATTTTCAACGCTTATCCGTATGTCAAATAGTTATGGCATTCAAAAAGGGAATGAGATTCTAATTGATCTGCCGCTAACCAATCAAGAACTGGCTAATTTCTGCGGTACATCACGCGAAAGCACTAATCGAATCCTAAGCGACCTAAAAAAAGAAAATATTATTTCTGTTAAAAAAGGCAAAATATCTATTTTGGATTTACAATATTTAAAAAATGAAATCGATTGTGAAAATTGCTCTGTGGTCTATTGCAGTATTGAATAATATGGGAAGCCATCCTTTTTTATTTCCTTATCATTACACACAAGGCTGTCTCACAAAAATGGGGCAGCCTTGTATTATTTTTCTACTTTTCCTGTACTTGCTTTTCTCTTAATGATTTTGGAATATAAACACAGAATGGCTCGCTTTCTAGATAATCTCCAGTCATCGCATACGCTCTAGACCTTGATCCACCGCATACATGGCGGAATTCACAGACACCACATTTTCCTTTAAAAAGATCTGGATTACGAAGAGATTTGAATATAGGTGATTCACGGTAAATTTCTGCCAATGGCGTTTCGCGGATATTCCCTGCCTTAACTGGTAATAATCCACTTGGGTAAACATCGCCAACATGAGAGATGAACACAAAGCCATTTCCATCATTAACACCTTTGGGCGCACGGCCAAGACCGTCAATGGAGCCTGTTAACCCTTTTTCTGTTAATGCACTTAAATATTCAATTTCATTTGATGTTTTCTTCGCTTCACGCATTTTTTGTTGAATCACGACTCGCCGATAGTGCATTGCCTCGGTTGTTTTAATATCAAAAGAAACGCGCTTGCTTAAATCGTATAACCATCTGAATACTTTTTCATGTTGAACAGGCGAAATCATATCAGATTCTTGACCTCTGCCAGTTGGAACCAGGAAAAAGACACTCCATAACACACAGCCTAAATCCTCTACCATTTTTGCCATCTCATCAAGATAGTCAATATTATAACGGGAAATAACGGTATTTATTTGAATAGGCAATCCAACTTCATGCAAATATTTTATTTTTTCCATTGTAAGGTCAAATGAACCAGCTGTTCCCCTAAAATGATCATGAATTTCCGCTTTAGGACCATCAATACTAAATGCCCAACGAGATAGACCTACTTCTTTTGCCTTTTCAATCGCTTCTTTTGTTACATTAGGTGTTGCGCTTGGTGTCATGGACACCCGTACACCTTTATTTACTGCATATTTTGCAATTTCAAAAACATCGTCTCTCATTAGCGGGTCTCCGCCAGTAAAAACAAGCATCGGATTGTTCATTTCATATATTTGATCAATTAAATTTATTCCCTCTTCAAACGATAGTTCACGTGGGTCCCTTTTATATTGTGCATCCGCACGGCAGTGCAGGCATTTTAATTGGCAAGCTCTTGTGAGTTCCCAAATAACAATAAATGGATCTTTATTAAAGTCTCGGCTAATAGCCATATTGATACGCCTCCTAATAGCGGCTCATTTACTCAACTAGCCTTATTAACCTGTATTATAA
>NZ_JBALOS010000403.1:0-1427 GCF_036962765.1 Neobacillus drentensis | reverse complement strand
TTGATTCAAAGACAATACAATTACTTCAAGAGCAATTTATGAATTAACAATGTAAATCTATATTTAATATTAATAGCTTATTGAACTAAGGAGCTGAGCGACCAGCTCCTATTTCATTATTGCAGTTTAGTTCATTAAGAAAAGGAAAAGTGTTAATAGTTCTTCTTGAATAAAGAGTAATAACAGCTTAGGAGGGGTTTATGAAAAAAATATACTTTTTAACATTAATTCTAACATTTTGCCTTTTTACTTCTGCATGTGTATCGAAAAATGTCAGTAATGAAATTGAACAACCAAAAGAGTTAGTGGTTGAACAAACATCGACATTAGAGAATTGGGATATTAGTGTTGCCCCAAGATTAGATCATAAAAAATGGGTTTATGACACAGCAATTAAGTATTTGGGAGATAAGACTGTAAAACTAACAGTTAACTATTATGATAAAACAAAAGTAACCTATAATGATTTAGCACCTTTACAAGTTCAAAAATCATTTGGAAGTTTCGATTATGAGAAAAGTGTTTATTCCAAACAGAATAAAGATTTATCCTTTAATTTAAAATGGGTTGAGGGTATCAAAACATTTTCAGGTGATACTGAATTTAAAATAAAACCTAAAAATCATTGAGTAATTTAATAATTCTTATTCAGCACTTTATCAACAACTCTAGAACGACCGTCGGATTGTTTGATTATGATCTTATTTAGCAAAAGCTGAAAGAGTTGTTTATTTTGTTCTCTCGAAGAATGGCTAAGCGAATGATGGACATGACTAAAACTCAAATATTAAATTGATCAGGATTAGATATATAAGTTAATCCTGATTATTCAATATGTCTGCGATCACTACTCAATCCATGTGGAGTGTGTTTCGCAGATAGTTTTAATAGAAGAATCAGGATCCCGATAAGGAAAAGGAATAAGAGACTAATCTAGTCATCTTAATCCTTTTCCTTTTTGTGTTTGCAACCCATGTGAAATTTTCTCTAAAACAAAAAAGGATTCAAAGAATAGAAAACCCGAATATCCCTAGGCTGTTTTCTAAAAGATTGTTGTTTTTCGAGCAGATTTTAATTATAACGTTTTTACCAAAGGTACTCTATTCGGACTCGATTGTCATTGAATTTACATAGACTGTCTTAATTTGATCCTAATTTGGCACAAGTTATTATAAAGAAAGCAATAGTATTTAAGAAAAGAGCCTTCTCTTAAATACTATTGATATCTGTAGTGATTGTATTATTTAATAATCTGCTTAATTCTGTTGCTAATTGAATCTTTATTATCGGCATTTTTAAGTTACTTCGAGCTTAATATTCTGACAATTCTCTCAACAATATAAGATATTCTTATTAAATTATTATAATTTCTAATTTTATTAGAAAATTAAGATTTTATATAATGGAATCAATATATGGGGAGGGAG
>NZ_JBALOS010000402.1:0-1846 GCF_036962765.1 Neobacillus drentensis | reverse complement strand
TTCCCGTTCTGCGCGATTGGGTTAACTGGTGCCGGGTTATCGTTTATATTATTTAGCTTAAAAGTAAAAAAAGAATGGAAGGGCTTCAAACGCGTCCAAGAATTACCCTATATCGGCTCATCCATTCTCTGGGTTTACCGCTTAGGAATTCTCGGGCTGGGAGCTTTAGCCTTATACAGCGCATCTGCTTTTTGGGCGGATTCACCTGCGTACATTAAAAAGAATTACGTGAAACTAGAAGGGATTCCTTCGAAAATTGTTTATGAGAGACCTTCAACAAAGGGTGTAATACAAGGTACAATTACGGTCATCATCAATAACAAACGATTAAGTATTGCTCCAAATCCACGTTATCCAATCAAAAAAAATGTGGAAGGCCGTCATTTCCTAATTAACTACCTGCCAAATACCGAATGGATCATGGATTATAGAATCGAATGAAATAAAAAACTAGGAAACTCACCGCCGAGTTTCCTAGTTTTTTCAGAGCATTCATTAACTTACTTGTGTACGGTGGCTGACTTCCTGACGCCGCTCAACGATAATTAATCCGCCCATTAATCCAAGCATCGAAAAAAGGACAGGAATCATAAAACCATAATGATATCCCACACTGCTAGCAGATGCATGGAAATAGTCTAATACTTTTCCAAAAATGCCTGGTAAAAGGACAGCACTTAAAAATCCGCCCATATTGGCAAAACCAGAAACCACTCCGACTTCTTTGAGATCAAATGATTTTCTTACAATCGCAAATGTTAACGAGCATGCTCCATTACCAAAGCCAATAATAAAGAAGAGAATCGTCATTAGATAGTAGGGAGGCTTTCCATCAAATAATAAAAAGGATGCCCAACATAGAACCACAATGGAGTGGACGACAACATACGGTCGTTTGAGTGAGTCTATCCGACTGGTAACCCAACTTGTTAAAGGTGCTCCAATAAGGGCCCCGAAAAGCCCAACCATAATCAGCTGACTTGCATCAGAACGAGACAATCCGTATACATGCATCCCATAAGGAACGGCCCAAGAACCAATAAAGCCTACATACGTACCAACCACACCAAAGTGACAAAAAAAGGTGGCCCAAGCTTGACGGGTGGTAAAAATCCGCCTTAATAAAACCAGCGTTTTTTCACGTGGTTTTTTTGGCTTGTTAGCACCTGTACTTTTCCAGGTCATTTTCTTTGGTTTTTGTACAAGGACAATATAAAGAAGGACGCTGCATAGCACTAACAGGATTCCTGTGGTAAAAAAAGGTGCGCGCCAACCAGAAATCGTAATCCAAGTCGAAAGAGGGACGGTCGCCAACAAAAAGCCAAAACTTCCTGCCATACCGGCCACACCTAGTAATCCAACAAATTCTTTCACTTTAAACCATTGACTGAGGATCAAAACTAAATTAACCCAGATGGCCGAATCACCCATACCTACCAGTAATCTTGCAAAGAGGAACACCACTTCATTTGATGCGAGACTATAAATTAATGTACCTAATCCTGTAAGCAGCGCACCAATAACGAGAAAAAAATTAGGGCCAAAACGATCGGACAAAATCCCCACCGGAATTTGTAAACCGGCATATGCAAAGAATTGAATACTTGCCAGTAATCCAATGGTTGAAGCTGTAATGTTAAAGTCTTTCATTAATTGGTCGGAAATTAATCCCGGCGCCGTTCTTTGACTGACAATTAATAAATACGTGAACAAAACTGACACAAAAACAACCCATCTATACTTGCTATTTTGTTTTTCCAATGATCTCTACTCCTGTTTGCTATAATTTCCTTATTATACAATATTAATTTACATTTTTGTCTTTTAAGGTACTGACATTGTTTAA
>NZ_JBALOS010000401.1:0-1258 GCF_036962765.1 Neobacillus drentensis | reverse complement strand
AAAAAGGGGTGGTTTGAATGACATTAGCTTATTTATTACTAATTTTAGTTAATTTTTGCTATGCAATTCCATTAGTTATTAGTCAGGTTGCACTTGAACAAATCCCTATCTTCTTATTTATTGAAATTAGCTTTATTGCTGCTTTCGTTATATTATTTCCTTTGTCGATGATGAAGGAGAAAGTAAAGTGGAACAAACTCGGCAGAAAAAATTACGGTATGTTATTTGTTCAGGGGTTATTAATAAATGTTTTACTTAATATCTTTTTACTTTTTGGGATTAGTCATACAAGTGCTACCGCCACTGGGATCATCAATAGTTCAACGCCAGCGGTTATACTAATTCTCTCTTTCCTAATCTTACGTGAACGTATTAATCTTCTTTCAACCATAGCAATCCTTATGGCTGTAGCAGGTGTTGCTCTACAATCCTTTATTAGCCTTGGAGATAGCCCTAAAGTTTCTTTAATAGGTAATTTTTCAGTATTATTGGCCGTCCTTTCCCAATCATTTTTTGTAGTATATTCGAAAAAATATGCAGCAGAGGTACCTCCTATAACTACAGCCACTATAGTTATGTTAGTAGGCGTTATCTTATTTATTCCTTTTGCGGTTATGGATATGCAGAATTTCAATTGGGGTGCCGTTTCAGCTTCGAATTGGTGGATTGATATTATATATGGAGTAGTTGGTAATGCGCTAGCTCTCATCTTTTATTACATCGCAATTAAAAGGGTCCCTGCAAAAACGGTTGGGATTTTTGGATGTCTCCTTCCCATTATTACGACAGTGACGGCGGTGCTGGCTCTTGGAGAACCATTCACCATCATTCTTATCGTTTCACTTTGCAGTATACTCTTATCTGTTGTGATTGCAGTATTAGCTGATAGAAATAAAGAATCTGAGGTTACTTCAGCAGAACCTATGGATGAACTTCAAGTAAAACTTTAATATTACTTGAATTGCTAAGTCTTGAAATAAGAACTGATATTGAAGGCATTCCCTTTATTAAGAGGAATGCCTAATTAATCACTGATTTTATATGAATTTACTAGTACTTTTTGAATTCCTCCGCTGGCAGTTAAACCACCTCAAACAGGTCACTAACATTACCTAACTCGCTATTGGTAAGGAAATCTCAATCAAAGTTTCTTCATTCACCTTACTCTGATAGGTAATACTGCCTTCGTGCTGCTTAATAATTTTATGACATATCATTAGTCCGAGTCCGGTTCCCTTTTCTTTTAAGGTGTAAAAAG
>NZ_JBALOS010000400.1:0-1901 GCF_036962765.1 Neobacillus drentensis | reverse complement strand
TAGGTTAAGTAAATACTAATGGCTGTACATTTGAAAGAAGTTCATAAATCATTGAATTACATTTTGAATATAATGAAGCTTCGAAACTTTTACGTAATTCTGCCTTTTTCTTTATTTCCGAGACATCCATTGTGTTTCCTCACTTATTCTTTTTAATCTAAATTGTTAACAGAAACTAGATTTAATACATAAATGAATGATACCCTAAAAGGAAAGTCATTCCCCTTATTAATGAAAAGGAATGACTGATTAACAACCCTGATTTCTTCGAATTTACTACCAGTTATTTACAAGATTTCTTTCTATTTATTTTTCTCAATATCTTCATCCCTTAATTGCCGGCGGAGTATTTTACCAACGGCGGTTTTCGGAAGTGATTCTCTAAATTCAATGATCCGTGGAACTTTATATCTAGTTATTCTTTCTCTACACCAGTTCTGGAGCTCTTCTTCAGATAGCGTGGCTCCTTTTTTTAGAACGATGGCTGCTTTAATCGTTTCACCGCGATACGAGTCTGGAACACCGTATACCCCAGCTTCTAGTACTGCTGGATGCTGATAAATTACTTCTTCCACTTCTACAGGGTAAACATTAAAGCCTCCCGTAATGATCAATTCTTTTGTTCTGCCAACAATAAAGAAATAGCCATCACTGTCCATAATTCCGATATCACCTGTATGCAGCCAGCCATCACGAATGGTTTTTTCCGTTTCTCCTGGATTCTTCCAGTATCCCTTTGTGACTATTGGTCCCTTTACAATGATCTCTCCGGGCTCACCGATCGGTATTTCCATCGTTCCTGTTGCGATATCCACAATTTTCACTTCTAAATTCACCATTGGAATACCAGTACTTCCTACTTTCCTAATTCCTGCAATTGGATTTCGAGTTACCCCAGCTGTCGCTTCCGACAAACCCCATGCTTCTACCATTGGGGCTCCTGTGATTTCTTCAAACTTTTTAATCACTTCAATTGGTAATGGAGACGACCCACAAATACAAAATTGAAAACAGGTTAAGTCATCCTTTTTTAAGTCCGGATGATTCAGTAATGCTATATACATTGTTGGTGACCCGTAAAAAATGGTCGGTCTCTGTTTACGAATCATTTCTAAAATGTAAGTCATATCAAATTTATCAATTAGATAAAAACGTCCGCCAATAAAAATAGATTCAATTAAACTATACAATCCCATGCCATGATAGAGTGGAGCAAAACCAAGGTTGCAATGTTCCCCTTTCTCAAACACCCTATAAAGTCCTGAATGATAACCTATATATTGCATGGAGACTAGGTTTGAGTGTGAAATCATAACTCCCTTTGGACGTCCAGTTGTTCCACTTGTAAATGCTAAATAGGCAACGTCTTCTGGTTGAACGTCTCTAATCAGAAGTTCTGAGGTCTCAGTAGCGATCCAGTGATGTAAATTATCTTCTTCATTTATTTCCTGATCAGCCGTAATAAAAATAACCTCATTGGCTAACCCAATTTTCTCAAGCTTCTCCATCTGATCTCGGAAGGCGACTATTCCTTTTGACTCCGAATTACGTAGGATATGATCCAATTCTGCCGGCTGATAATTAGGATTAACTTGAACAACGATACCTCCTAAACGTTGAATGGCAAAGAAAGCAATAACATATTCAAGACAATTCGGCACCATGATTGAAATGCGATCTCCCTTGCGGAATCCCCGCTTATAGAGTGCCATCGCTACACGTTCGCTAATATTTTTCACCTCGGAAAAGGTTAGTTCTCTCTCGTCATCCACGATAGCTATTTTGGTTGGATACTTATATGCTGACTTTTCCAGGATGTCAAATATAGTGATAGCCGGTATTTCAATCTGATGCGGATCACCTTCTGTAGAAGATGCAAGCCATGGTTTACTTAAATAAAT
>NZ_JBALOS010000399.1:0-2111 GCF_036962765.1 Neobacillus drentensis | reverse complement strand
ACCAAGAACATACAAAAGTTGGAATCGTTTTACATTTTTTATTTAACTAACTTTTCTCAAAAATCTTTCTAATATTTCATTATATTTTTCTTTACATTCAATATTTGGCATGTGACCAGCTTTATCAATAATGACAAAGTCTGCTTTTCTAAGTGTGGCTAAATAGGTCTGTTTCGCAAAAATCACTGGTAGGGCCTCATCATATGCACCGCCAATAATGAGTATTGGTACTTTCGCACAAGCTAACATCGGCAGATAATTAACATCATACACCTGTGTAATGGTTTTCATTGCTGTATCAGGCTTTATTTCAATGCCTATTTCGCCTACTTCCTCCACCAGCTTTGTGTTGGTTTTGTTATATACACATTTAGTAGCAACTGCTTTTTGATAATCCTTGATTGGGAAGCTTTCATCAATCGTTTCAAGATTTTTGAAACTATTAGGTGATAAAAACTTAAGACTGGATGGTAGTGATAAAGAGGTTGTATTTGACAAAATCATTGATTTTACCCGTTTTGGAAATTGTTTATAAATCTCCTGTGTGATCACTCCGCCCATTGATAAACCGCAAAAATGGGCTTTCTCAATGCTTAAATGGTCCAATAAGTCAATGACATCCTTAGCAAATTGGTTTATTGAAATTCCTTCTGTAATGTTCGATTCTCCATGACCTCGTAAATCAACTGCGATGATTCGGTATTTTTCTGCTAACGAAAACTGATGAGTCCAAGATTCTTTTTTGCTTGCAAATCCATGAATAAAAACCAACGGCTCGCCACTACCTAAATCAATATGATGACTAATTACAGCTTTTTCCATACTTATTACCTCCTGATTTTGAGATGTTTCATTTTATGCATTTTTGCAAAAATTTAAAACATTGTTAATTCAGAGGTGAGATTTTTATAAGTATTTGAGGCATAGATGCATTATTACTTATTCAACTTAATAAACCTATATATGTAAAAAATATATATATTTGTAATATTAAATTAATTTTAAAGGGATAGCAAGTTAATATAAAAAATTAATTAGTTATTTTACTAAAAAATTTACCCCAATAATCATACGTTCCAAAAATCCTCTCAACAAAAAAGAATGTCTAATTTTATTGACATTCCAAACCTCTAACTTAAGAGGTCTCGTTATTTGAATTTATTTTAAATTCCTGATTAAATAGATGAATAACCTGTTTAGATATTAAGGATAGCTTATCGCTTTCAGTTTTCACCCATCCAAAATAAACCGGCTCTTGTGGAAATGGATCTACTTCTAATATAACGAAATCCCCACTTAATACAGGAGGATAGTTCAAAAAAGAATAATCATGTCCAATCGTAAGTGCTAAGCCTTCTGTCAAAGCTTCTTCAATAGATCTGGCGTTATTTGTTTTGAATAATACATGTACATCACCGAATTTTTCTGTAAAGTCCTTCATAAACCAATTTACATAATCATCGTTATATAAAATAAAAGTTTGCTTTTTTAGTTCTAAAGGATGAATTTTCCCCCCCTTTGCAAGTGGAGAATTTTTATTTATGCAAACGACCATTTTTCCTTCAAACAAAGGTTCAAACGCGATACCGATATCTCCCTGCAGGGCATCATACCTCACTGCTATAAATCCCGCATCGATTTTATTTTGACGGAAGTCCTCAATGATTTCAAATGATCCTTTTTCAGTAATTTCGATATTAAGATTAGGATACTTACCTTTTAGAAAGGTTATCGTACGAATGATAGAAGGCATGAACCCGGGAATACCCTCTATTTTTATTTCTCCATTCATTAAATTAGTTTGAAAATATGCTTCATCCTTGATTTCTTGAATTTTATTTAATGCTTCCAACGCTTTATTGATAATTTTTTTTCCTTCCTCAGTAGGAAATACTCCACGTCTTGAACGTTCAAATATTTTAAGTCCAAGCTCTTTTTCTAATGCGGTAATAGAAAGACTAATTCCAGATTGTGTAATATTATGTAATTCAGCAGCTTTTGTTAGTGAATTACATTTGGCAACCTCAACTATGTACTCAAGTTGTTCAATATTCATGCTATCTACCCCTTACATAAATAAAACTCATGTAAATTTTAATAATGTTAATTTT
>NZ_JBALOS010000398.1:0-1464 GCF_036962765.1 Neobacillus drentensis | reverse complement strand
AGATTATTCAATTTGATAAAATCTTTGATAAAAGCGTCAAAAATTTTATTACCAATATACGTGGCAGTAAAACGTATATTATTCGTGAAAATAAAGAAGATCGTGTGATTGGCTTTAACTATTCTAAAAGTGAAACCAATAATATCGGGCAGATGGTTTACACAGATTATGTAACCCGTTATATAGAAGAAAAATTTATCGAAAAAAATATTAAGATTTTTAAGAAGATTTTACGTATCCCCAAGCAAGACCTGTATAAAGATTTACATCAATTAGGGATTGATTTTGAAAAAGCACTCCTGTTTCATGAATATGTATTCTTGCGTGAAGCGTTAGGTCAGGATTACCAAGAAGCACTTGAAAACCTCTTTCCACATTTAATCAATTCCACCTACAAAGAAATTTTTGAAAAGTTTCAAAACGAGGTTAATTTTATTAAGAAGGTAAAATTATTATAATTCAGAAACAGAGTGGCCATAAGCACTCTGTTTTTTTGTCTTTTTCTCCATTTCAATTTGTTATGCTTGGATTTTACCTAAGGATAAATGTACAATCTAATAGGTGTACGTTATTTAGATAATAATTATAGGTGGGAAAAAGAATGATTGCAAAAACAGAAGAAGATTTTAATGGACTGAAAGAAATTGGCAGGATCGTTGCTGCGATTCGTGATGAATTAGTGCAAAGAGCGGTACCAGGGATTACCACAAAAGAACTTGATCATATAGCGGCAGAGTTATTTGAGAAGGAAGGAGCCATTTCAGCTCCAAAAGGTGAATACGATTTTCCCGGGTATACGTGTATTAGTGTGAACGAAGAAGTAGCTCATGGAATCCCGAGTGATCGAGTAATTAAAGAAGGGGACCTTGTTAATATTGATGTTTCTGGTTCCAAAAATGGTTATTTTGCTGATACAGGCATCTCGATTGTTGTCGGAGAAGGTGAAGAAATTTTAACCAAAATTTGCGATGTGGCTAAGGAAGCCTTTGAAGCTGGCCTGAAAAAAGCCAAACCTGGCTCCAAAATAAATGGTATGGGTAAAGTCGTACATCAAACGGCAAGAAATCATGGACTAACAGTGATTAAAAATCTGACAGGTCACGGAATTGGACGAACCATCCATGAACAACCTGAATATATTTATAATTATAATGAAACTTCTGACTATGGATTGTTAAAGGAAGGGATGGTTATTGCCTTTGAACCATTCATTTCAACCCATGACGAAGAAGTCTTCCAACTTGATGATGGCTGGACCTTTGTTACTGAAAGAAGTTTTGTGGCTCAATACGAACATACGATGATTATCACGAAAGACGGACCGGTCATCTTAACACGCTAATCCTAAGAGGATATAGAGCTAACTTTATTTGCTCTATATTCTTTTTTTTTAATAAAAAGGCTAAACCTCCTGTCAAACTGTTACGTTGACTGTACGGTTTAATGTATGATATAGTAATAGTA
>NZ_JBALOS010000397.1:0-1060 GCF_036962765.1 Neobacillus drentensis | reverse complement strand
GTCAAAGTGGACTTTGACATTTTTACTAGAGCGATATCAAACATTTTAATATCGGAAAAACACATTTAAATACGCATTCAAACGATCAACTGCAGTCTTTGTTTATAAGGATTTTTCCTTGATTCAGAACCTCCTCCTGGAGCGGTGTATGTTCGATGTCTTTCTCAAGCTTTACATTGTAGACTTTCTGGCAAAGAGAATCCGTGGATAGCGGAAAGGTAACGCAATTTTTTGATCTTACTTTTTTCAGGGGGACGATATTGTTCATCATAGCAATTGTATATATAGGAGTGTTCTCTAATACGGCCTAAGGTAAAGTGCTCATCGAACCCGAGTATTTCTCCTTTATTTCGTTTATTATAGGCAATGTTCCGTAAGATTTCATATTCATGCTGTTGATAGATTTGAACAGAATCAAAGACAGCATCCATAAGACCGCAACAAATGTTTGCGAAGAAAACTTTTCTCCATTCATTCCATTAAGGTGAGGAAGGGCTGCCTTTCTGTCGTTCAAACTAGCAGAAGACATCGTGGATTGTAAGATATTCTGACTGCTTGCTCCAACTGCTAAATGTGCCTTGAAGCCGTTTCTAACAAGAATAATGGACTATTCAATCGAAGTGTAAAAAAGTGAGGTAATCTGTATGGATAAGGTAAGTGTTATTGTTCCTATTTATAATGCTGAAAAAAAGCTTAATAAATGTATAAAATCAATTCTTAATCAAACTTTTAAGGATTTTGAGTTGATTTTAGTAAATGATGGTTCTACAGATAGTAGCTTGTATATATGTCGTAAACATGCAAAACTAGATAAAAGAATAAAAATAATAGATAAACAAAACGAAGGTAGTATTGCTACTAGGAGAAGGGGAATAGATGCATCAAGGACTGAGTATATAATGTTTGTTGATGCTGATGATTGGATTGATAAAAAAACTATTGAAGTATTATATAATGAAACGAATAACAGCAAAGTGGATATTATAGTTTGCAATATGTACAAAGTGTTAGGTAGTTGTTTCCTAATTAAGAAAAAGAATAAAAGTAGGTATTTTAATGA
>NZ_JBALOS010000396.1:0-2015 GCF_036962765.1 Neobacillus drentensis | reverse complement strand
ATACTTGTATAACACAGCCCTTATGAAAAAATCAAAACATTATTAAAACACCAAATACACCAGGAACCATTCTTTAACCAATACTGGATAGGTTAAAAACAACTATTGAAGAAGGAGCCATCGTTCTATTTATTCGTAGACATTCGTAGATATTAATGAATATAACGAATTGGAGGAGGATATATGAAAGCAATTGTGTACACAAAGTACGGTCCCCCCGACGTTCTTCAACTGAAGGAAGTAGAAAAACCTATTCCGAAAGAAAATGAAATATTGGTAAAAATAAAAGCAACAACCGTTACAGTAGCAGATATTCGGTCACGGAGTTTTACCGTTCCTCCCGCTTTTTGGCTGCCTGCCCGAATAACACTTGGTTTCAGACAACCTAAAAAAGAGATCCTAGGGATGGAGCTAGCTGGAGAGGTGGAGTCAGTTGGGAAAGATGTGAAAAGGTTTAAGGAAGGTGACAAGGTTTTTGCAGCATCTCTTGCGGGCTTTGGTGCTTATGCCGAGTATAAGTGTCTGCCGGAAGAAGGGCCTGTATCGATTAAACCATCGAATGTAACTTATGCAGAAGCCGCTGCCATTCCAATTGGAGCACGCACAGCATTATATTTTCTTAGAAAAGCTAATATTCAGAGTGGTCAAAGGGTTCTAGTTTATGGTGCTTCTGGAAGTGTAGGAAGTTATGCCGTTCAGATTGCCAAGTATTTCGGGGCGAACGTTACAGGGGTCTGCAGTACCACGAATGTGGAATTGGTAAAAGCTCTTGGTGCCGACAAGGTCATTGATTATACATCAGAAGATTTTTCTAGGACAGACGAAAGATATGATGTGATTTTTGAAGCGGTAAACAAGAGTTCCTTTGCAGATTGTATGAAATTGTTAAAGAAGGACGGTATCTATATAAATATCACTGAACCACTGCCAAGTGTTCCAATGCTATGGACTAAATTGACAAGCAGCAAGAAATTAATATTGAGTCGAAATTCACCTGAAACTTCCGAGGCACTAAACTTCCTTAAAGAACTTGTAGAAACAGAGAAGTTAAAAGTGGTCATTGACAGATCCTATGAGTTTGAAGAGATTGTCGAAGCTCATAAATATGTCGAGAAAGGACACAAGAAGGGAAATGTCGTCATAAATGTGGAACCTAACAACAAAACGTAATAAATGAATCACCATTCTATCAAGATTACATAAGGCTTTATTTTCCTCATAACTTGTAAATAAAGCCTTATTTTCCAACATATATCACAAGAAGAACTCCCTTGTTAGGAGTATAAAAATGCCGAATTGGAGTTTTTTATTTTTTAGTTCTTCGTAAAAAATAACGTCCAATCACTACGACAGTCAAAGGAAGGATAAGCCAAAGCCAATTAAATGAGTGATTTTCTTCTTCGTAGTATGTTTCGTCTTCAAAATTTTCATATGGAGATGCTGTTTCTATTTCCTCTGGCACTACCGTTGTGGTTTCATTCTCATCAAAACTAACAGTTTCAGAGTATAAATCATCTTCTACTGGTTCATCTTCAGGTATCTGCACATCCATCCCTTCTAAATCAGCAAGGGTATAAACGTTTCCATCCTCATCCACATATGTAGGTTCAACATCGTTTGTATCGTTTAACATTAATAAAATTGTTCCAAACACAAGGGTGTTTGATAACACATCGCCAGAAAAATAACGTGTAGATTTTGGATATTTTGTCGTAAGGGAAGAATAAGATGGCGGTTTTGATGTATTATTTGTTGTACTGCTTGATCTCGGTTTTGGCGTCGGAGCAGTCGTAGATGGCTTGGTAAAGCTAGGACTCGTTCCTCTAGTCCCACCTGTTCGTGTTTTTGCTTCAGCAAAGACATTACAAACTAAAAGACTTAAAACTAAGATTGATAGCACACTAATCATAGTTTTTTTCAATTATATTCCCCCTAAATAATAACGAACTCAGATTAAAGAACCTTCCTACTTTAATGAAGTTTAATAAAATAATATTAACATATTTTTCCTAATA
>NZ_JBALOS010000395.1:0-1513 GCF_036962765.1 Neobacillus drentensis | reverse complement strand
CTTATATAGATATTACAATTTAAGCCAAGAGTATTTTTGCTCTTGGCTATTACATTCTATCTTACTCACCGGTTTCAGCAAAACGCTTGATGCGATCTCCGATTTCATCACGGACACGTTGGAAGAATGCCCATTTTTCTTCGTCAGTCCCTTGGGCCTTTGCTGGGTCATCATATCCCCAATGAACTCGTTTTACATGCGGTGGAGTTACAGGACAGTGATCTGCTGCATGTCCGCATAACGTCACAACTAACTCTGCGTTATTAAGAATTTCAGGATCGATTACATCAGATGTTTGTTTTGAAATATCAATACTAGCTTCCTTCATTGCTTTTACGGCATTTGGGTTTAATCCGTGTGCCTCAAGGCCAGCACTCTTCACTTCCCACTCATTACCTAAATGCTTTTTAGCCCAACCTTCTGCCATTTGGCTGCGACATGAGTTACCTGTACATAAGAAATAGATTGTTTTTTTAGTCATGATGTATTCTCCTTTATTTTTCGTGTAGTATTTTATAAATAATTGCCGCACAGCCTGCTCCCAATATAGTTGCGACAATATACACCCATAAATGTTGAGTTGTTCCTGATACGAGGGCTGGCCCAATGGACCTTGCGGGATTCATAGAGGCACCACAGATTGGACCAGCAAACATTGCTTCTAATCCAACTGTTGCACCAATCGCTATTCCTGCGAAGGATTTTACCGCTTTACCATGAACCGCAGAACCGAATATAACCATCATCAAGAAAAATGTAAGGATAAATTCCAAAACAAACGATTGGCCCCATGAACCTCTTGGTAAAGTGGTACCAAGTGTTGCAACATTTCCAAATAAACATAATAACGTTGCACTAGCTGCAATTCCAGCAATGATTTGAATAACAATATAATTAAGTGCTTCCTTCTTATTTATATCCCCATGAATTAAAAATCCAATGGTAACGGCTGGATTGAAGTGTGCACCTGAAAGATGACCGAAAGTGAAAATTAATGCCATAACGACCAGCCCAAATGTAAGGGCTACGCCAACATGAGTTAAACTTTTAGTAATCGAATCTATCACTACTGCGCCAGTTCCAGCAAAAACAAGAAAATAAGTTCCTAAAAATTCACTGATTAGCTTTTTTTTCATTCTGTTTAATCCCCTTGTTGATTCAATTGGTCAACAACCACAACGAAGCGTAGGATTGCTTTTTTCAATCTGTGTAATTTTCTCTGTCTGGAGCGGTACGTGTTCCAATATATCTTCTATAAGTCCATATAGCTCACTTTGCTGGTTCAGGGAATAATAAATCCACTGCCCTCTTCTTTCTTCCTTCACCATCCCTGCATCTTTTAACTTGCGAAGATGCTGACTGATAGATGGCTGACTCATCTCAAATACTTCTAGAAATTCACAAACACAGCACTCACGTTGTTTTAAAATACCTACGATGGTTAAGCGTGTTTTATCGCCCAATAATTTTAAAACAGTCGCAGCTTTCTCCAAGTCTACTTTTGATTTCAACA
>NZ_JBALOS010000394.1:0-2965 GCF_036962765.1 Neobacillus drentensis | reverse complement strand
ATTAATTTGTTGACAAAAAGGAATGGATTTTATTTAAAGAAGAAATACTTTCCTACGCCTATCCCCAATAGTTGGGCAAACAACTCTGTACATATAGACTTTTTATTCGGAATAGGAGAAGATCCAGGTCTACTAGATAATAATTACTTACGAAAAGAATGGGGAATTCGCAGTAAAAAGTTACTCATCATATCCACATCAGTACCTATGTTTATTTGTTTAGATTATCGAAATACAAGGAAAAAAGAACCTTCCGTTATTTTTATAGATGTGGATGAGATCCAGGAAATAAAACTAGCAAATAATTTTGAGGAGTTTATTAATGGTCTTGTTGAAGAGATTGAAGAAGAGGATCTATATAATGATGATTCATTAACTAAACAACAAATTCAAGATTATTACGACCAGATTGATTATGTAATATCCAATGGAAAGCCAAAAGAAATAGACCGATTATTCACGAAAATCCTATCCACTAATAAAGAATTAATTCGATATATGGTTGAAAAAATGAGACAACACGAAAATGTCTCAATGGCAAAATAAACAGACATAAAAAAAGGTTATCTTTATTAAGTCTTTTAGCAACTATTATTTTCACTTTCCTTCCTACAATTGGTTATCGAGTTAATCAGGAGGGGAGTTATATCTTTGGTTTTCCCGCTGATGGGTTTGATTATTTGGAGGGATGGAATTTAACCATAAGCTCATTAGGATTAGTATTTAACTTTTTCTTCTTTTATTGGATATTTAAGCTAATACAAAAACTATGGAAAACACTATCCGTAAAGGCTAAATCTAAAAGAGTTAAAGATCGAGATCGCTGCGGCGATTTTTTTTTCTAATTGTGCTTACGGATCAGGTTAGTTGAACAAAACCTTGGAAATGTATGGTAAAATATAAGATAAATGATAAAGTGGAGAGTGGCACTGATGAAGGTACTGTTGGAGTTAATACGAATAGTGTTTTTATTTGTATTTATCGGAGGAATTATAAGTACCTTTATAAATTATGTGTACTCACAATTAGGAACAAACATAGACACCTATGGCTGGATGGGACTAATGGCGATTCTTATTTTATTTTTTGTACTGTATAGGAATAAATTTCAGTTTAGTGGATGGTATACAGGTAGAGGACGAGAAAAGCTCTCCGCAAAAGTATCAAAAGTGCTTATTTCCATTTCAATAATATTAATGTTGTTACCTCCTATTCTAAGTTGCTTCTTAAGCTAACGAGGTGATTGAACGAAACAAAGAGTCGTAGCTGCGGCTCTTTTTCTTGTTTCACTAAAGGGAGTTTAGTGGAACAACGAAAAAACGTTTAATGCGTATTTTTGTCTCAAATTGCGAAAAAAAAAGAACTGTACTATGAAGACAGTTCAATTAATAAGTATTTTATTTTTTAAGAGGGAAATGACATTGTTATAAAAAAATCTTTCCCATTTAGCCAACAAACCGTTTCCATTTTCACCACGTTGTATTTTCATTTCGTGGTTCTTATGAAATTCTGCTATTCGTTTATTATGATCTTTATGCCATTGATGGAGAGCAACTTGTTTCATTTTTATTCTCCTCTCGTCTAATACCTTAATTATATAGCTCTGCTTGAAAATTACAAAGTAAATTTAGCCACAAAAATTGACATAAAGATGTTAAACAGATGGAGAAAATTATGCATTGAGAATGGGAGTACGATATTTGAAATTGAACCTGTAAGATGAAGAACAACAATGTCGTAATACGAGGATATTGTGTACTTCTTCTTCAACTAACGGGTGCTAGAGTTGAAGATCAGAGCTGTCATTAAGGTAGCTTTTTCTCGTTGAACTAATGGAGTAGGTTTGTTCAATAAATTGGAACATAATTGGTTAAATAAATAATTATTTTTAGAAATAAAATATAGAGTAATGCCAAGCAATACGGATAATTACAGAAATGGGTGAAGGAGTATGGCAAAACGAACAAATAAAAATTGTAGGATATTAAAGCCCTTTTAGTAAAATTAATAGGCTGCCCTTAATGTAATTATTATTCTTTTATTAGCTATTTGTTTAGGTTTACTGTTGTCCTAGATAGAGGTTTCTAATTCTATCGTTGTCGTCATAATAGGAGTCATAAGTTATGTAACGGGTACTACGAAGGAAAGATTGGATAAGGTAAGCAAAAGCCGTGAATTATTAGGTTCTATCTATTAAACTAGGTTTCCATTAAGAGAGGTTAGCTCAAAATCCCAAAATTTAATTACTGAAACACAATTGTAGAGGAATAGAAAAGGTGAAACACTAGTAGGTGCTCACCCTTGTCCTCCTTAAAGGTAACCCTTTCCCCTTATACAAGAGGCTTTTCAATTAAAGTAGCAAATTCAAGCTCATGGACATGTCCATCATCTAGGGTAGTGATTCCATTGACAAAGTGTACATGTTTCCCATTGCCAACTGGGATAGCAGGACCTGTTTGTATTCCTACCTCATGATGATGATCTAAAAAGTCGGTATTAGTTAATATTACATGTACATGACTATCACCCTTTGGAATTACTTCACTTGTAACCCCTGCAAAACGATGATTATGTCTGTCCTCTCCTTCTTCAGCTAATTTGGTACTTGCCAAAAATTCATGAACATGTGTTTGTACTGATTCTTCAGAATTTGTTTTTTTGTTAGACTGCTCTTCTTTTTGAGATCTTTTTCTTTCATAATTTTCTCTATCACTTTGAACTTTACTCATAAAATGGAACCCCCTTTTAAATTAGAGTACTGTTTATAATATTAGTAATGGTAAGGTTTTATGAAAAAAAGATGTTCTTTATCTTTTGCTTCAAATGAATATACTTTTCCTTTTTTTTGATTATAAAAAGACTTGAGTGTCCGTTTGAACTAAATTGTGAAGGAATGTACTTAAAGTAATGGGTGCGAGAGTTTAAGAAAAGGATTGCTTCGACGATCCTTTTTTCTTGTTCCACT
>NZ_JBALOS010000393.1:0-1296 GCF_036962765.1 Neobacillus drentensis | reverse complement strand
GACGAGGAGGCTCCCCGGACCGCCCGCGGAAAGCGAAGCTTCTTTCGCTCCAATCAACAGGCAAGTTTAACAGAGCCTTTATTTAAGAAAATATCGATTTAATCGTATCGATAAGCCAAGTGAAAAATTGCTTTAATTTTTCTAAAAAACCTTGCCCTTCTTCCGATTGAAGGAATTTAGAAATCCGTTCTTTCGCCTTATCAAGTTGATCGCTAACTTGGTTCCAGTCAATGTTTAAATCCTTAAGTTTGTTAAAAAAGTCCATTAACCGCTGCATTTCGGCATCAGTAAGCTTTACATTTAAATCATTTGCAGCTTTTTCAATTATATTTCGTAATTCTTGATCATTTTGTGGTTTATTTTTAGCAATTTCTTCTTTAACTTTAGCAATTAGTGCGGCTGCATTTTTATCACCAATCGAATCACCAAGTTTGGCAGTTTCGACCATTTCTTGGTTTGCAGCCTGTTTCACTTCTTCAGGAATGGTTTTATCAGCAGATATTTCATACGCTTTTATTATCCCTGTTAATGCAGCTGTACCAGAGACGGTAATCGGGGCTGTGATATAAATTTTTGCATCTTTAACCCCAGCCGTAATCAGGGCATTGACGTACATCTCGTCCGTAACCCAATTAATATTTTTCGTTTCAACTGTAATTCCGGCACCTTTAGGTTGAATCGTGATTGCGGATGATGAGATTGCTTTCGTCCCAATGAGCGATTTTGACACATATTTTCCTAAATATTGATGTTCCTCCGCGTTTGAGACCGTAACGATTTGAACATCATCCGGGGCACCCATTTCTGTTAATAAGGATTTCTTCTGATCTTCAGTTAAATTTTCCCCAAGTGTAACAATCATATCACCTTCAGCTACATCAGCAAATGTGCGGACTGGAATGAGTATTAAAAAAGCCAGCATAAAGTAAATAAGAATTTTTTTCATAGTTTCCTCCTCTGTCTTCTACAGGTAATCAATAAAATGATTATGACTCTGTTATTAATATAACCGAATCCACTAATTATAACGTAATTATCAAGCTTGAAGTTTCATAGAAAGAAAATCTTCCTCGAAAATATGCAAAATATGTAGGTAGAATAGCTTATTTTTGTAATTTAGTGTAGAATGTAGGTCAGTACAACATCTTCAAATTACTTTTGGAGGAAATTCTTTTATGAAGAAAAGCAACTGGGGGATTTTTAGTATTCTTATCGGAATCTCTGTTTTATGGGGAATTATATACTGGATTTTTATCGGACCGAGACACTAATATTTATTTTAATTGATGATTGACC
>NZ_JBALOS010000392.1:0-1403 GCF_036962765.1 Neobacillus drentensis | reverse complement strand
CATAAAAATCATTTCCTGAGCGACATCTGTGAGTTTATAAACAATGGAGCCGCCAATCTCTAAATTCGTATATAATTCATCCATTGTGACATATCTGAATGTTTGAGTCTCCCAGGATTGTCTTATTTCATCGTAATATAAGGCTTCAAACGGTTTACTATACTCTTCTTTTCCCTGATATAAAAGCCCACTTGTAATCCGTTCAATTTGCTTTTCGTCTGCTAAAAGCTTCATTTGCTTAATGGAATCTTCCACCATATACTTGATATCGGATTTACGTCTATGATCATCATCATTTAATTCTCTATAAAAGATTGTGAGGAGCACTTGCATGAGAATGGTTTGGATGTGAGGCTTCAGCTCACCTACTTCCATTCCCCTCCCAAGCTCAAACAGTGGATTTAATCGTTGCATTCTTTGGGCGAATCCTTCCCATGATTCGTTCACATCCATCTCCTCCATGTTTCGATTGTTAAGACTTCTTGCGGGATCCGCTTATTTTCCTGCCATAATTGGTGTAATAGCGCCTGCTCCTCTTCAGTAAACCATTGAAAAAATAAATCACGGTATTGGGTGTTTTGTGTTTGGCCGATTTTCTGGTCATTCCTTTTTTCTAGACATTCAAGCATTTTTCGATAAATTTTTAAGGCAGGCTGAATACAGCAATCCGGGTATTTTTCGATAAGCCTTATGATGATACCGTATCCCGCGGCATCAAGATCTCCTGTGTAATAGAAAAGATAGGGTTTTGGCGGAAACATTCGAAAGAAAAAGGAAAAGCTCCGTTCAATTTTTGTCCCTTCACCATAAATAATCAGTTCCGGTTCATAATCCAGTTCATTTGCTTCCAATAACTTAATGGAAGTATGGAAGAAAGATAGATTCTCGACAATCAGGACCCGCTGAATATCTTTTATTTCTTTCCCTTGTTTCATCCAAAATACAAAAGGCTCCCCGTAGTTCAACATTTTAAGTTGGTCTTCTGATATGCCAATTCTAGCTAAGAAGCCTTTACCATCAGGAAAGCTATCACTGTCCAGTAAGAATTTTTCATGTTCAAATAGCTCTAAGCTTCTTTCTTCAACTGACACGATTACCCGTTCCTGACTGGATTGGAGAAATGTATATAAATTGTGGATTCGATTCCATTCGTCTTTAGTTTGCCATTCAGGGTGCCTTTCATAATAGGAAAAATCAAACTGATCACTTAATTTCATCATCTCGAGACGATCCCATTTGTTTTCCTGAACTTTTATATTAACCCAATAATATAAGGCAAGCGCTGGTGTTCTTCCATTGTATTGATTATTTTGAATAGGGATAAGTTGTCCTTCTACTTGTAATGTTTCAATGGCACGATAAAACAACGAATAACCGTCCATTTCAAAATAATCATCCAAACG
>NZ_JBALOS010000391.1:0-2239 GCF_036962765.1 Neobacillus drentensis | reverse complement strand
GCTCACTTATTTCTGTAATGAAAATTAAAAGAGTCATTAAATCGTCAGGGTTTTCCATTGATTTTAATAATATTTCTTTAGTATTGTATTTATCAAATAATTTATATCTTTCATTATATGCTACAAATAAATTATATGCTCCTATCGCTTTAAATAAATCACTATTATACAAGACTAACTGTAATGTATCCTGGTGTATTTCTAAATTGCAAAAATCATCAACTATATGTATCTTAGGTTTCTGTTCTTCAGCATTTTGAGGATGTTGTTGGTATGATGAATCATAATATATATTATTTAAGAGTTTTACTATATTACCTTGTGAGCGCCAATTGTTTTTTAAAGAATAATCCCTAGCAAAACTATGAACGATTATTTCTTGAAAATCCTCAACCCTGCCTATATAAATTTGTTGCATTTCATCTCCCAATAGAATTAACTTTGTATCGCTATTTAAGCATGCCTTATAAAACAACTCCAAAATTTCTGAATTAGTATCTTGATATTCATCAATAAAAATATATGAATATCTTTGGGAAATTGTTTTATTAAGTTTTGGAAACTTTTCAAAGACTGCCTTCGAAAATATTAATAAATCATCATGGGATAAGCTGCCATAGAGAAAAGAAGTAAATTGTGTCTCTCCATACTCAAGACAACTAATATTCTCTATAACCGTTTGCTTGGCAACTGTATAGTCCTCCTCTAAATTATATTTTTCTTTATATCTATTTATTTTAACTACTTCTTTTTCATCCCCACTTTCCAAAATTTTCAATATACTCTTATCATAAAATTCAAAAAAATACTCAATTATAGGTTTTATCTTAAAAAAAGGTTTCATGAAATTACCAATAAATGAGTGAATGGTACCTATTTCTACACTCTCACTATCAATTTTTTCTTTTAACTGTACAGCAGCTCTATTAGTATATGTTATACACAATATTTTTTTATTTGGCATCAGTAGGAGTTTTTTTATACTTTTAGATACTGCAGTAGTTTTCCCACTACCAGCTGGAGCATTAACTAAAGTAAATTGTTCAGATATATCTAATCCTTCAGCCAATCTAATCCCTCCTCTATATAATTCGGAATTGCATTATTGATATTTCCTGATTCAATTAACGCATACATGAAATCTGTTTTGTTTTTTAATTTTTCAATTCTGTCCCTTAAAGTTGTCTCACTTTTATTTGTATTAGACAATAACAATTGCTTATTTTTTATTATTATTTCGAAATCTTCTTTAGTTATTTTCGAAAATACTGTTTCGACATTTAAAAGCTTATGTAATAATGCATCTTCCAAAGTCCGCGCATAACCATCAATATCTGTTTGAAATTTTAAACACATTTTACTATTGTTCAAAAATTCACCTTGTTTTTCCTTAGCAATTTTGAAAATCTCAGAGATTATTGATTCTCCTACAATCTTTTTTATCGTTTCATTAGTAGTCTCTCTTTTTACAATCTCTTCAAGAATTAAATCTGTATCTTTCTCAATATCTTCTTTTTCATATTTATAGTCGATATCAGTAAATGTTAACGTTTTAATTTCTAAAAAACTAATTAAGTCCAAATACTTATGAGCGTATGCTCCCCCCACCTGTATATATGATATATATTGCGAAGAAAGATTCTCATACTTTCTCATATTAGAAATAAGATATTTAAATAATAATCTTTCTGCATCTCCCTCAAATAAAATTAATTTATCCGCAAAAACCATTTCAACCATGTTAAATTGAAAGAATTTCTCATAAAATTTCCTATCTATATCCGGTGAATTAATAAAATTGTTTAAGTCAAATACTTTCGATTCTATATGTCCATTTGATCTTAAAACACGTATGTTTTTTAAACCTATAACTTTCGTCATCTCAATTGAATGAGTTGTAATTAACATTTGGAAAGGAACATTATGTTCTCCTAATACTACTGGTTCTGTTGCAGGAGCTGTTGCTACTTCTGCTGCTGCTACTTCTGCTTCTTTTGCTACTTCTTCTGCTACTTCTAGTACTTCTGCTACTTCTACTAGTTCTACTATTTCTGATACTTCAGATTTTGTATCCATGATCACCGCTTTATTAATGGCACTTATATACCTAATAAAAATATTTTCCATTTGAGGATGAAGATGTGCTTCTGGTTCTTCAAACACCAGTAAATTTACTCTTCTATCATCCATTTTCTCATTAAAAATTTGTGCCTCTAATAATAAATAAATTAGATTACTA
>NZ_JBALOS010000390.1:0-4506 GCF_036962765.1 Neobacillus drentensis | reverse complement strand
ATCCTATAAAATTCCAAAGGTACTAGAATTACTTGAAAGAGAAACAGGTAATAACGAATATGATGTTGTCATTGCTACTAATATGATTTCAGTGGGGATGGATGTTGACCGTTTGGGTTTGATGGTTGTTACGGGTCAACCAAAACAAACATCTGAGTATATCCAGGCTTCTAGTCGTGTAGGAAGGAGCAAACCAGGGCTGGTTATTACTGTTTATAATCCGTACCGGCCTCGTGATATGTCTCATTATCAGAATTTTAAAGGATACCATAGCCGACTTTATTATTACGTAGAGGGAACAACTGCTACCCCATACGCCTCCCGTGCTCGTGATAGGGTCTTGCATGCAATAACGGTAGCTCTCGCAAGAATGCAGGAAAAAGAGCTTGCCCAAAATGAAGGGGCTAAGAATATCGGGACTGTGGACTTAAGTGCCATTAAGTCCATAATCCGAAATCGGGTTAGCGTTGTCGAACCGAAAAACATTGATGGGACTCTTGCGGACCTTGATGAGTTTTTAGACGAGTGGATTGCGACGAGTAGTTTAGAGAAAAACCTTGTTTATTATTTTAGTACAATGAGCAAAAAAGCAAAATACCAAACACAAAATAGGCTTTTACGTAGATATTCGGAAAAGGAACTTTCTGAACATGAAAGACCCACACTAGACTCGATGAGGCAAATCGAAGGCAGCTCAAGGTTATACTTATATGAAGGGTGGGAAAAGGAATGAGTAAAAATCAGGTGGGAGAGGTTAGACCAGGCCAGTTAATAACTACTTTTGGACCGGGGGCGATCCTTGATTCAGTTAAGGATTCTTTAATGGTTCTTGATATAAAGTATTGGGATAAAGCTAGGGAAAAAATCTTTGATAAGCGGTTGTCCCAGTTTTTAAAGAAATCATATTTCAAAAAAATACCAGATAAAGGATGGGAGGATTTACCTGCCATTCCTTTCCCGTATTATCACGTTTGCAGTAATAATAAATGTCGTCGACTGTTTGATATAAGGAATAAATTTCACCTGGAGACATATTTGGATGAAGGACCAAAATGCCCGGATTGTGAATGGAAGGCATATCCGGCAAGATTTGTTGTTTCGTGCAGGGATAATAACCATCTTGATGATTTTCCTTGGCGTTGGTGGGCACATGGTAAACAAGAAACATCATGCAAGCGTAAACTTTATATGACAAGTTCTGGTAATACATCCAGTCTTCGTTCATTGGGAGTAAAATGTGAGTGCGGAGCATTTGAAAATATGAATGGTGCTACTCAAGCCAGTTCATTTAACGAATATGCATGTACTGGCAATCATCCACATCAACTATATAATAGTGGATATTGTGATTCACCAATTATTCCTTTACAACGAGGGGCATCGAATGTGTATTTTCCTGCTCTCAGAAGTGCCATCTCAATTCCAGAACAAGATAATGAAACCCCAGATGAATTAATAGAGCGGGAAGAAGAGATCCGTGAACATGAAGAAGATTATGGAATGATGGGTTTAAAAAAATATTACAACAGAAAGTTATCTGGAGTATATGGTACTTTTGAACAATTTCTTCAAGCATGGGAAAGGTATAATAACGCTCCTAAGGAAGAAGTGGACAATTACCAAAATATTAAGGAAATTGAATATGCAGCCTTTACAGATTTTACTGGCAGGAAAAAATTAAAAGATTTCGAAGCAGAGAATCAGGAAGTTCCTAATGATTTAAAACCTTATTTTACTCGAATTATAAAGGCTCATCGCCTTAAGGAAATCTTAGTATTATTAGGATTCATGCGAAATGACAATCCAGAGCCAGAAGTAAACTCACCAAAGAATATTGTTTGGTTAGGGTCTGGAACGGAGGAAAACTGGCTTCCTGCGGTAGAGGTATTTGGGGAAGGGATTTTCTTGGAATTTAATCGGGAATCAATAAACCGTTGGATGTCTGATAACAGTAAAATACTTGAAAGTAAATCTGCTCAATTTTCTCGGTTGTATAAGGAGTGGATTACTAGTAAAGGCTGGGAAGTCACTGGTGTAAGAGATGCTGTATATGTCATGATGCATACATTATCCCACCTGTTGATTAAGCAGCTCTCCCTACAATCAGGATATTCTTCCGTTGCTATAAAGGAGCGCATATACTGGAATGAGAATATGGCCGGGATTCTTCTGTATACAGGAAGTACCGATCAGGAAGGTTCATTGGGAGGTCTAGTAGAAATGGGTGGCACAGAAAATATTCGTAAAACGTTATTTGCTGCTCTTCAGGACGCGGTGTTTTGTGCTAGTGATCCCCATTGTGCAAATCTCGAGCCTTCTGAAGAAAATCATTTAAATGGTTGTGCTTGTTTTGCATGTACTATGATAGCAGAAACCTCCTGTGAAACAGGGAACCGATTCCTTGATCGTTCGCTAGTGGTGAGAACAATGGACTCTGAAATTAAACCATTTTTTGAAGGGTTTATTTAATAATGGATAATGTTTTACTTTCTAAGTTTTATTTGCTACTAAACGAAATAGAGGCCGAACTTAAGTCATATGAAATGACTGATATGGAGCTTTACAGTTCAATAATTGAAGGAAGGAAAAATAGTATGAGCAAGGATTTTCCCTTGCTCCTTACTTTATTCCCTTCACTGTCAAAGGAAGAATTAGGGAATCTTTTGGTTTTAATAAAGTTATTAAATACCAAGTACAGACAGGACAAGGTTGATATAGTAGGAACCCTTCCGATTACTGTGCCAAGTATTCGCAAAACGGTTGGAGTTGTTAGACAGCTATTGAACGAGGCTAAATCTCATATTCTAATTACGGGATATGCCATAACAGAATACTTTACTGATATTTTTGATCTGGTTCTAGCAAAAAATAGTAATGGCGTTCAAGTTGATTTATATGTTGATGATAATCAACGGGTTACCCAGTTTTTAAATCAGATTAAAAATAAAGACCATCAGCTTAATATTTATACATATCAAGGAAAAGACTTTTCAGCTCTGCATGCCAAGGTATTGACAATTGATTATCAAAAAGCATTTGTGTCCTCAGCTAATCTTTCTTATAATGGTATAGTAAATAATCTTGAACTTGGGACTCTAATAACAGGGAAAAAAGTTACAGCACTAACTCAAATCTTTGAAGAACTAAATACTCAAGGTTATTTCAGAAAGTTATAAATTAATAGGAAAAATCAGGAGAGATGTAAAGTGGTTATAATTGATCTTTTTTCAGGTGCAGGCGGCCTCAGCGAAGGTTTTCATAAAGAAGGTTTTAAAATAGTCGCCCAAGTTGAAAAAGATCGCTGGGCAACTGAAACATTAAAAACGAGATACCTTTTTCATGAACTAAAGAAAAACAATGATCTTGATTTATATTTCAATTATTTAAACTCTAAGAAAACATATAAAAATATTGAAGAGGATAGAGAAATTATTTTAAAAAAGTATGGATATTTAAAAGAGAAATTGAATGTTGAGATACTTAACAAAAAGTTCGGAAATCCTTCTAACGACAAGGAAGCAACCTCTTCAAAAGAAATTATTTCCCTAATTGAAAATAGTCTTAAGCTTAATAACGAAAATTCTGTATCCATGATTATCGGTGGTCCTCCATGCCAGGCCTATTCACTAGTTGGAAGAGGAAGAATGGGACTTGATGCTGAAAAAGATAATCGAAATTTCCTCTTTTATTATTACCTTCGTATAGTTAAAGAATTTTCTCCAAAAATGTTTGTGTTCGAGAATGTACCCGGTATACTTTCAGCAAAAAAAGGTAAGGTTTTTGAAGAAATTCAGGAACAATTCGATAAAATTGGCTATTCCATATTATCTGGTCCAAATTCGGGAGCTTTGGCAAATGTGTTAAATTTTGCGGATTATGGAGTTCCACAAACTAGAAAGCGTGTATTATTATTTGGTTTCAAAAAAGAGTTTAATCTGCAATATCCAAGTTATTTGGATAAAAGGGTTGATTGGGGTCACACATTAAATACTAAGAATGTTCTTTCAGATTTACCTCAATTAATTCCTGGGGAGGGAACAGATAGTAAAGTTGATTATGATATTAATGAAATAACAACTTTTCAATCATTAATGCGTAACGACTCTATAGGTGTATTTAATCACCAAGCTCGCCGTATTCAAGACAGAGATAGGGAGATTTATAAGATTGCTATTAATAAAGCAAAAAATGGTGAGAAACTTAGCTATCCAGACTTACCCAGCGAACTAAAGACACATAAAAATGAAAATGTCTTTAAGGATAAATTTAAAGTTCATGCTGATAACCAAATTCCCCACACGGTAGTGGCTCATATATCAAAGGACGGGCATTATAATATTCACTATGATATTAATCAGGCAAGATCTTTGACGGTAAGAGAAGCAGCAAGAATTCAAACCTTTCCTGACAATTTCTTTTTTGAAGGTCCGAGAACTGCCCAATTTGTACAAGTGGGTAATGCAGTACCACCATTGATGTCAGAGATCATTGCTAAAACTATTAAGG
>NZ_JBALOS010000389.1:0-4654 GCF_036962765.1 Neobacillus drentensis | reverse complement strand
GTCGAATATTATCAAATGAAAAATAATAAAGGCGGTGGTACTCATTGTTAGCTCGATAGAAATCTTAGCTAATCGAATTATTACAGATGCAGCACGAAACCAGGCAACCGATATTCACATTATCCCTAGGAAGAAAGACACGCTCATTCAAATCCGTTTGACCAACAAACTTATTCCTCGACTATCCCTTCCAAAAGATGAATGCGAAAGATTAATCTCTCATTTTAAATTCACGGCCAATATGGATATCGGTGAAAGAAGACGACCTCAAAGTGGCGCTATTTTTTGTGAGGTTGATGGTAAATTAATGGGCTTAAGGCTTTCCACACTTCCCTCGAATAACAGAGAGAGCCTTGTCATCCGGCTGCTTCCACAACAAGAACAAATCCCTTTTCACCAACTGTCACTATTCCCGTCTATGACACGAAAACTTCTCGCTCTTCTCAAACATGCTCATGGCTTAATCATATTCACTGGGCCGACTGGCAGTGGAAAGACAACAACTCTTTATTCCCTTTTAAATGAAACAGCCCACCTATTCCATCGCAATGTTATCACACTCGAAGATCCCATCGAAAAAAACTATGACTCCGTCCTGCAAATACAAGTCAATGAAAAAGCGGGCGTAACCTATGCAGCTGGTCTAAAGGCTATTCTTCGTCATGATCCGGACATTATTATGGTCGGTGAAATTCGCGATGCTGAGACAGCGAAGATTGCGGTAAGAGCTGCCTTAACTGGGCATCTTGTCCTCTCCACCATGCATACTCGTGATTCAAAGGGTGCCGTTTATCGCCTACGGGAGTTTGGAGTGAATTGGTTAGAAGTGGAACAGACGCTTATTGCCATTACAGCACAAAGGTTAGTTGAACTCACATGCCCTTTTTGTGAGGGAGAGTGCTCGCCTATTTGTTATTCCTATGGCAGATGGAAACGCGCGAGTGTGTTTGAGCTTTTATCGGGAAAAAATTTACACGGTGTAATGAAAGCAGCACAAGGCGATAGAAACGATACACATTACCGCACCATAAAAGATGTTATCAATAAGGGAATTGCTCTTGGTTATATTCAAGAATCTGAATATGAACGATTAGTGTATGATGATGAAACGTCATAAATGGTCTGTGAAAGATCAAGCTAATTTTTTGAGAAGAACTGGTGAACTATTGGCAAGGGGATATCCAATTGCGCTTGCAATTGAATCCATAGCATTACAATTACCGTCAAAACAAAAGGAGGAACTTAATGATTGTTTAGAAGAGTTGAAAAAAGGTCAACCGTTTCATGAAGCCTTGAATAAGCTTGGCTTCCAGAAAGACTTGGTCGGTTATGTCTATTTTGCTGACCAGCATGGCTGCTTTGCGGATGCATTGCTAGAAGGAAGTAATCTTGCACTATTAAAAGATAAAGATTTACACAAACTGCTAAAGTTGCTTCAGTATCCTACAGTCCTTATCGTCATTACTGGATTTCTATTTTTTTTCGTAGAAACTACATTGCTGCCAAGGTTCACTACCCTTTTTTCCTCCCTTGGTCTAGAAGCAAATTTCTTCATGAATGTTATTTATGCATTCGACCGGTATTTCCCAATTGGTATCAGTGTCCTGCTTATTACCCTGGCTTTGGGAGCAGTTTATTATTTGCTTATCTTCCGAAAACTCTCTGTCCTAAAACAAAGGGCGCATCTAGTTCGTATCCCTATTGTTGGCAGGATCCTCAAACTACTGTTTACCCACTACTTTTCCATTCAACTGAGCTTCTTACTATCCGGTGGATTATCCGTTTCCGAGGCACTACAACTCTTTGAACTGAATCAAAAACACCCTTTTTACAGTCACTTAGCTACCGCGATTAAAAGTAAGCTAATTACCGGAGAAAGGTTTGAATCCATTTTGGCAACGATGTCATTCTTCGAAAAGGAATTTCCAATGATTGTAAAACACGGTCAAGAAAATGGAAAATTAGAGCAGGAATTACTTTTTTTCAGCAAGCACTGCATTTCAAACATGGAGGAAATGATCGAAAAACGTTTATCAACGATCCAGCCTATTCTTTATATCTTTATTGGATTCCTAGTGGTATCCATGTATTTAGCAATCCTATTACCTATGTTTCACCTGCTTGATGGTATTTAAAAAATGGCTGTGTTATACCTTGAATGTTGATTTGCGCTCCAGGCGCTTCGCTTTCCTCACCAATCAACTTTGCTAAAATATCTACAATACCTCTTAACACAGCCTTAAAAATTGGAGGTTAGTGAAAATGATGAAAAATGAAAAGGGTTTTACATTAATAGAAATGATGATTGTTATGCTCGTAATATCAGTATTGTTAATTATTACGATTCCTAATGTTGCCAAACATAATTCAAATATCAACAATAAAGGCTGCGATGCCTACGTTAAAATGGTCCAAGCTCAAGTTCAAGCATATGAAATGGATAAAAACAAAATCCCGACAATGGAGGAACTTAAAACAGAAGGATATTTAAAAACTGATTCTAAAGGTTGTCCGAATGGTAATACAATTGAGATCGACTCTTATGGAACAGTAACAGCAGTTGCAAAAGTATCTAATCCATAATGAAAAACAATCAAAATGGCTTCACTCTAATTGAGTCTCTGTTAGTTCTTTCCATCTTCATGATTATTTCCTCAATTACAGTTTTCTCCTTAAAACCACAGCACTCAGTACTAGAGGATGAGGCCTTTTTAACCCAATTAAAAGCCGACCTTTATTATTCACAACAATATGCTATATCCCACCAACATGAAGTATCCGTTGTTTTTCTTCCCGCGCAGTATCGGTATTATATGCTTTTGAGACCCGACCTGCCGCCAATTGTCATGCGAAATTATTCAACCAATATTTATCTCACGGAAGGTTCCATTCCCTTATATTTTAAATTCTTAAACGATGGAAATGTAAACCAGTTTGGTACCTTTCTAATCCAAACCAAAAATAAAAATTATCAAATGACCGTGTTAATTGGAAAGGGGCGGTTTTATGTTAAGGAATACTAATGGCTATTTTTTGCTGGAGCTGCTCCTTTCTTTATCAGCCTTGTTAATCCTTAGTATGTTTTTACTGCCTTTATTGACCGAACTAAGGGAACAATCCCGACAATTGGAATTAGAAAGGAAGGCTCGGCAGTTGATGTACGAAGTATTACAGATGAATTTAGTCAGTAATCAGCCAACTGTAAATTCCACTACTATTCAAAATGGTGTCGAATACCAAATCTTATGGAAGGACAGCGAATCGCCTAATCAAAAGGAGGTGTGTGTAAGGGTTGAAAAAAATTCTTTCCTGCCTGAGGTCGAGGTCTGCGGATTGCTTGAGTGACCATGCGTTTACACTAATTGAAGTTCTAATTTCATTTTCAATTTTTACAATGATTATCTTTTTTATGATGCCTGTATTCCAAATAATCCTCACTAATAACGATACAGTGGCAACTATACAAGCAATGGAGTGGACAATTTTTTCCAGCCAAATTAAAAAGGAAATCAGGCTATCCACCCGTGCCGAAGTGATCTCGAATCGGTTAATTCTAACAAAAGATACTGAAACGATACAGTATGAAAAGTACGGGACAAACCTTCGGCGCCGTGTGAATTCAACAGGACATGAAATACTCCTTCAAAATGTTTCACAGCATTCGTTTGCTATCTTAAACAATGCCATAAAAATTGATGTTACGGACCTTTGGGGAAGAAAATATTCGGTTACCGCCTTCCCTTTAGTCAACGGGATGACTGTCCCATGAAAAATAATGAACGTGGCTTCACCTACCCACTTACCTTATGTCTGTTAATCATCTTTTTATTATTTCTCTCCGAACGGATTGAAGTTTTGTTATCCGAACGAAAAATAGCGCATGAAACGAATACCATCCAGCTCGAGGAATATTATTTCCTCTCGTCTGTTAAAAAAGTTGAAGGGATGTATCAAAAGAGCGGCACCTTACCTGTCAAAGGGACGATTACGTTTGTCATGGGCACCATGGATTTCCAAACTGAAGCTCCTATAGGGTATGTTCAAAAAGTCAATTTCACTTTTCACTTTCCTAAAGACAATGTAACTGCCAACGGAAGAGGATATTTTGATACACGAACCAAACGATTAACCAAATGGCTTGAATTGAAATAAACAAACATGGGCATACTTGTTGATGAAAATTAAAGGCAGGTGTGTCCATGAAAACCAATGACTATGTTAAATATATGACACAAACAATCGTAAAATATGCAGACCAACCTAAGGATGAACGGAAACGCCTTCGAACCGAACGGAAAGAAACAAAAGCCTCCTTTTGGTATCGTTGGTTTGGTATTCTACCTTACATCCTCTACTTTGAAGTTAAAAAGAGGCGGAGAATGTAAACAAGGGAAATTTCCCTAAAATAACTATACTTCTGCTGTTGACAATTGACTTTTTATCAGAAAATGCAACCTATTTATTATATTGTTACAATATAAAGTCGGTAATTGTGAACATTTTCTAAACATATAGTGTTTACATTGTTAACCTCATTCCCATGTTACATTGCCTGTATTATAATGGAATAAATTATGGGGGTCCGAGGTGAACAGTGATGGAACAAACATTAAAGATAACAAACGTTTTGTCAGATCCAACACGGTACTATATT
>NZ_JBALOS010000388.1:0-4837 GCF_036962765.1 Neobacillus drentensis | reverse complement strand
ATAATTCAGAAAATAAAAATCGCGTGGGCATTTCAGCCATTCAAACAGGATATTTAGAAATGAACTAATCTGCTCACTTGTCATCTTATACATCGTCATCATTGAGTTTACTATTGCATGTTTACTATTTTAATCATTCCTTAATATTAAAGCCCAATTTATTAACCAAATGATCTATTTCATTTAAAAATTCAGCTATTCTAGAAATAGTCCCTTTTATTCGCTCAGGAAATATCGCCATATTTGTAAAATATCCGTGGACTAGTCCTTGCTCGCAGATCGTATCGACCTTAACACCTGCTTTCTTCAGGCGTTCAGCATATGCCTGTCCTTCATCCCTCAGAACATCATTTTCTGCAGTGATCACTAAAGCTGGTGGAAGATTACTTAAATCAGCAGCTACTAATGGAGCTACATATTTATGATGCTTTTCCTCGTCATTGTTGGTGTAATGATTACCAAACCAAATCATCAGGTCTCTATCCATTCCATAACCATTCTGGAATTCAAGGTACGAATTAGCATCATAACTCAGACTAGTTACAGGGTATATGAGAACTTGTGCTGCAATTGCTGGTCCGTTCCTTTCCTTAGAAATTAGCGATACCACAGTGGCAAGATTTCCTCCTGCACTATCACCGCCAACTACCATATTTGTAACATTGCCATTAAAAGCCGTTGCATTTTCACTAACCCACTTTAATGCTGCATATGAATCTTCAACTGGAATAGGAAACTTATACTCTGGAGCTAATCTATAGTCCACGGAAACTACGATTCTACCAGTTCGTTTAGCAAGCATCCTACACGTAGCATCTGATGTTTCAAGATCACCTAAAACCCAGCCGCCTCCGTGATAATATACAAAGATAGGAAAAGGCCCTTCTCCAATGGGTGTGTAAATTCTGACATTAATTTCAGAATCCGGTCCAATCGAAATTCGTCGGTTATCAATAATCGAGAGCGGTGCAAGCTCTACCTCTACAATGGGAGCTTGTGCTAATAATTGTCTGACTTCTTGCGGCTCCATCATCTGTAGTGCCGGTAGTTGACTATACAATTTTAAATAGACTTTAGCCATTGGGTCTAAATTTGCCAAAAAACCTCCTCCTTCCTAATGTGGTTTTAATTTTTCACTTAAGTAAACTAGTATCTACTCTTTCTAGTTTTTAATTAAGTTCAAAAACAATAAGAATCTTCACATTTATATAATAATTCCTTATTATCATTTTATTAAGTCTAGAAATTTAAAGGTACGTTTGGGAAATTTAACGGCAAGAGGAATATTATATTAAAATTGTAAAACATATAAAATATTCTCTCATAATTAATAATGAGTTAGCCCTGTAGTGATCTATTTAATTGGTTTCTAATAGGCCCACTTTAAAAAATAGCTCTATCTTTTTAACCAATAAATATATCTACTCAGCAAGACTAACCCACTATATTTTCTAAATTCAATTCTTTAAAAAAACTAAATAAATTTACATTTTATTATATATTCAGACCACCATCAATAACAATTTCAGTTCCAGTGATATAAGTTGAATCATCGGAAGCTAAAAATACAACTGCGTTGGCAATATCGTCTGGTGTTCCAGTTCGTTTTAATGGAACACCTTTCCCAATTTGTTCTGTAGTAACTCCGATACCCTTTGCAACATCATCACCCATTGATGTTTGGATGACTCCCGGATGTGTACTGTTTACACGAATAGAATAAGGTGCAACTTCTGCAGCAATGTCTTTTGTCATCATTCTAACGGCACCTTTGCTTGCACCATATAATATATGATTTGCACTACCACGAAGTCCAGCTAAAGATGAAGCGTTGATAATAGAGCCACTACGTTGATTTTTCATTATTGGAATAACTTGTTTCATTCCCAAAAATACACCTGTAACATTCACACCCATTAATAAGTTCCATTCTTCAAGTGTAGTTTCTTCAATCGATTTTGATTTGTAGATACCAGCATTATTGAATAAAACATCTATTCTTCCGAACTTTTCTATCGTTTCACTCACAACTTTTACCCAATCTGATTCTGATTGGACATTTTGTTGAATAAAATGTATATCAGAAAATTTCAGTTGGAATTCCTGCAATGCTTTTGTACCTTCTTCTGCATTCAAATCAGTAAAAACAACTTTTGAACCCTCTACAAGAAAACGTTCAACCGTTTTTTTGCCAATTCCATTTGCTCCACCAGTAATAATTGCCACTTTATTTTGTAATCGCATATTTCATATTCCTCCATTAATTCTGAAATATATTTATGTAATGATATCTGTTGATCAGTTTTCATTACTTATACTTTTTAATTTAAACTATACAAGTGCATTTATGAGTTATAGCGATTGCACCTTTTCAAAATGAAGCTCCACCACTTTATTTACTTCTTCGGCTCCTTCATAAGGTGCAAAATGCCCTACATTTGGAATCGTATGAATGGAAGCCTGAGGCATTTCATTGTCGCGTATTTTATGTGCATCATGTAATGGGCAAAACGGATCACATTCCCCCCACACAATCGTTGCTGGTTTCTGTATTTGCAACAATTTCCCTTTTTCAATTTTTTCAAAATCACCAGAACGATAAAGCTCAAGAGGTATTTTTTTCCCCTCATGAGTCATGAACGTAGCATAAAATTCATCTAATAACTCCTCGGTAATAATAGGAATACTTCTTCTCATAAGAGATGCAAAACTTTCTCTTGTAGCAAATAATTTTTCAACCGTCTTTTCTCCGATTTGTGGTGTTCTAAACAGTTTGGCAACATTATGCCATTCTGCATCAGGTGAATAAAAAGTATCGGTAACGAACAGGCTTAGAATTTTTTCTGGATGTTCACCTGCCCAATATAAACTAATAATTGCCCCCCAATCATGGCAAAACAAATGAAAGCGATCGACATTTAATTTTTCAAGAAAATCACTTAGAAATTGCCGGTAATTCTCCCATGTTGACGAAACTTCGAAACGGTCACTCTGACCAAATCCTGGTAAATCCGGGGCAACTGCACGATACCCAAGAGTAACTAGCTTAGGAACGATCTCCTTCCATATTAATGAGGATTCTGGAAATCCATGAACTAGTAAAACTACAGGAGAAGATACATTTCCCTCATCGATATATGATACATTCTGTTTTCCATTAATCTTCAAAATCTTCTTTTCTAACATTTTAAAAGCCTCCATGAAAAATAGTTAAGGCATTTCCTGGTCATATCATTCAAATACACTGAAAAAGGCAGCAATTTCTCTCGCGTCATCATCTGTTTTTACCTTGCCGCTTTCAAAGGCAGCTTCAATTGTACTATTTCCAAATATAATATCTGACAAGATATCGCTAGTCAGGTCAATTCGTAAATCCGCATTTAATGGCCTATGATTGATAAATTCAGCTACACCTTTTCTAATATGTAACCCGAATTCTTGATTCAAATCGTTCAATGAAATAGAAAGGATTCGATCGATGTTTTTCGACTTGATTGGATTGATCTTGAATTCTAATAGTTTAATAGATTTATCTACATGTTTTTTCATTTCATTTTCATCTAGAGTTCCTGGAAAGCCTGGTGGAATATCTTCAAGATTTACTTTTCCTTCCAGCACCAATGCTTGGGTAAGATAAAAAGCTCTAGATGATAAAGCTGGAGTTACGTATCCCATTTGACGCAATGCATTCGCTTTAATTTGTTTAGCTTTAGAATTTGTTGGATCAACATTTAATAAATGGGTAATCAGTTCAGCTGTCCAAGCATATTCCTTATTTTCATAAGCCTTTATTGAGGCATCAATTAGGAGATCTTCTCCCCCAAACCCTTCTATGATTCTTTTCGATCTAAATGAAATTGGAACAGGGTTTATATCTGCTGCATCTAAGCTAAACCATCCTATTAATCCACTATATATTCCTTTTATGTGGTGTTTAAGTTCTCCATATGCTTCTCTTAATTGCGGAAAATTCGCCAAATGCTCAGGAAGTTCTATAATCTCAGCAATATCATCCGGTTTGAGCCCTTGATTAATTCCACGAATCGTCTGACTGTAAACAAAGGCAATTCCATCCCGATAATTCGTCGCCAGCTCATAGCTTTTCTCTCGTGTAGTCATAGGAATCCCATGAGATGGAATTAGGAATTGAGGATTTTTACTTCGAATAATATCTATACCGTTCATCCAGTCAACAGGATTCCGATAAGGTTGACCTCGTAAAGTATAAAGATTCGGATATAGATACCAAATACTATTCGTAATAACTGAATCATGATCCGGCAACCAAATGGTTAAAGAATCGTTCGTGTCTGATGGTGTATAAAAAAACTGTATTCGGACACCATCTATAATCATCTCTTCTCCATCTTTCACCCCATAAGTGGGTTTTATGTAGCCTGAAGACTTATCAGTATCTGAATCGTTTTGTACTGCTGCCATCATTGCGTCCGGACCTGTCCGAGGTAAATAAAATCCAAAATGCTGTGCACCATTTCTAAGTAAAGTAGGTCCGAGTTCCATCATTCCATCCGTAACATTTTTATGAACATCAGGATGAGAAATAATCTCCACTTCTTCACTATTTCCAATAAATGCTGTCGTTCCCATTGCATAGTGATTATGTGAATAAATAATCGCTTTGATTGGTTTATCCGTTATCTGTCGAAGAGCTTCATATTTGCGCTTGCCGATTGAGGTGTAAGATCCAGTATCCCAAATAATTAAGCCTTCATCGCCTTCAACAATTACAGTATTCTCCACTGAAAAGCCAATTAACACCAGAATCCTATCCGTAATTCGAAGGATTTGGGGCTCTTTAGACCCCCCTATCGCTAAA
>NZ_JBALOS010000387.1:0-2300 GCF_036962765.1 Neobacillus drentensis | reverse complement strand
TAAGATTAAACTATCTAAGTATAGTTAATTATTAATAAATATACATTATCAAGAATTTTTATGCAACCAAATACTTCATTAATTTTTCTTTTATTAGATTTTTTTGATCGGTACGGTTAAACAAATATAGCTTCTTGCTTCAATCCGGATTCGTAAGGAAAGTCATGAAGAATGTTACATTGTGAAAGTGTTACGAAAAAGCTGATATAATCACAAATTCCTATGGAGTTCAAATGGTGTACCAGAAATGGTGAACTTTTTTGCGTAAAAAAGTTAGTTCAGCAAAAACAGGTAAAATCTATCACTCAGTATCACTTGAAAGTTTAAAGATAGAACTTTAATATAAAAATAGAATATTTGAAAAATACAAAAAATAACAAATTTCTTCCTAAGCCAATTTTATTTACATAGATTTCTATAGGGGGGATCCGGATGATAGCACTTTTTAAAATGAATGATCTATATGAAGAACAAATTACACATTTATTAAAAGAAATGGGATACTCAACAGCGAGTTTTTATTCCATTAATTCCATATTAGATCAGATCATGAATCCAATGGTTATTATTACACCGGTGAATTTCGAGAAGGAATTAGCGGGTCTTTCTTTTCCAATTATCCCTATCTCAGTACATATAGAAGATGTAAAAAAGTGCATAAAGGGATTGTTCGATATCCCAGAAAAAAGAGAGTATTCAATAATTGCTTCAACCAAAGAAATAGAGTGGTTGAGAAAAGAAAACGCCGAACAGGTTACGAAGGATGAGATTCAACTTTCTTTTTTAACCGAAAAACAAGCAGGACTACTTAAGCCGAATCACGTTTATCTAGCCCCAATATGGATGAAGGGGTTAATTTCTAACCCAAGGAATAAAAATTTACATTTTATTAAACCCGCCTTTACTTCTGTGATTTCTTTTTTAAAGATCGCAGGATCATTAGTGAATTTAGTTGAGGAAATCACAAAAGAAAGGTATCAAGTTGATGCAATCGTCCACTCAACGCATGATGGAGTGATTGCGATTGACAGAAGCGGAACCATTAGACTGGTTAATGAACATGCAAAAACAATCTTAGGTGTTGATAAGGTAATGAAGGGGAGAAACATCACCGAGTTCATCCCACAATCTGATATGATCCGAGTATTGAAAGCGGGGAAGATCGAAAGAGGAGATATTGCGACTATCGGAGGCCGACAAATTGTCATTAACCGATCTCCTGTCATCGTCAAAGGAAAAATTGTCGGAGCCGTATCAAATTTCAAGGAAATTACAGATATTCAAAAAGTAGAATTACAGCTGCGGAAGAAACTTCATCAAAATGGCTTGGAGGCAAAATATCGGTTAAGTGATATTATTGGGGAAACACAGGAAATACTGGAGGCAAAAGATCTAGCAAGGAAATTTGCTGAAACAGAATCTACTGTATTAATCACTGGTGAGTCTGGAACTGGAAAAGAATTATTTGCTCAAGGTATTCATTCCGCCAGTCATCGATCAGTTGGTCCATTTGTCGCGGTCAATTGCGCAGTGCTGCCAGAAAATCTACTCGAAAGTGAGATATTTGGATATGAGAAAGGCACATTCACAGGCGGTCTAAAAGAAGGAAAACCAGGCTTATTTGAACTTGCTCATGGAGGCACACTATTTTTAGATGAAATTGGTGAGATCCCTTTACGAATTCAGGCTCTCCTATTAAGGGTTTTACAGGAAAGAACCATTAGGCGCGTGGGCGGGGAGCGAATTATACCAGTGGATGTCCGAATCATTACCGCAACGAATCGAAATTTAGAGGAGGAGGTGGATAGAAAACAATTCCGATCTGATTTATATTATCGTCTGAATGTACTTTCGCTGGAATTGCCTCCTCTCCACGAGCGTTTAGCGGATATACCAAAACTGGTAGAGGCTTTTCTAAATGAGTTTAATGAAAAGAGGAAAAATAAAATCATCAACGTTCAAGAAGAACTAATTGGTTTATTCCAGAAATATGACTGGCCTGGAAATATACGCGAATTAAGGAATACCATTGAACGGTTGGTCGTTCTTGAAGAGAGTCCTAGTTTAAGACTACAGGGGGCAAAGTTTCTTTCTGATAAAATAAGGAGACGGAAGGATTCAGAAGAAACGACAAAAAGACAAAGTATTAAAAACAAGGAAAAGGAACTCATCCTAATAACATTGGAAAAATTCGGAAACAATAAAACATTAGCGGCACAATCACTTGGAATCGACCGATCTACTCTTTGGAGAAAAATCAAAGAATATAATATTTGATGTTTCAAAATACGATACTATGT
>NZ_JBALOS010000386.1:0-1743 GCF_036962765.1 Neobacillus drentensis | reverse complement strand
AAATTTTTTAAAAATTATTATATTATATGATAATTTAATTTCTACTCCATGCATATTTCAATTATTTTAAGGTAGATTTAAAAGTTTGGACTCTTACAACGGCTAGAACTGTGATTTATTTTTGGGGTTTCCACTTTACATATAAGAGTATTTATCAAAATTTTACCTAAAATTTCTAAATTTTTTATTAATTGTTAACTTGAGTTTTACCAACGCAATTTAAAATGTACTTAGTTTTAAGGTTTCAAAACACATTCGAAAACGCTTCCTTTAATTACAGAAATGGAGAGGAGAATGCGATTTGGTAACTAAAATTCTAGAATTAATAAAGGTGTTCAGAAAGGATGATAAAAATGGTTAAACACGTAAAATCTCCTGAAGAAATCTATGATGTAATCGTTGTGGGTGCGGGCTTTGCAGGCATCACAGCATCACGCGAACTAAGCAATCGCGGCTTTAAAACCTTAATTCTTGAGGGTAGAGATCGCATTGGCGGTCGAACATGGACAGACAATCGTTTAGGAAGAGATCTTGAACTCGGAGGTACATGGGTTCACTGGGGTCAGCCACATGTATGGACTGAGATTATGCGTTACGGACTGGAGCTCACTCCGTCACCAGACCATGAAGTTGCCTATTGGTTCGAAGATGGAAAGATGAAGAAAGGGACTAAACTGGAATATTCCGAAATCCTTGGTGAAGCTTTATCACGTTTTTTAGAAGATAGTCATTTGCATATACCTTTTCCTTTCGAGCCGCTTAATTCTCCAACTATGGAAGAAATTGATAAGAAATCTGCACTTGATCGATTAAACGAGCTCCATCTGAACTCTGTTACATACGACAATTTGAAGAATTTTTTAGAAATAGCCTTTAACGGTCCTCCAGAATTAGGTGGATATAGTACTCTTCTTCATTGGCGTTCTCTAGCTATGCACGATTTACAATTTTTGTTTGAAATTCTTGGTAAATATAAATTAGCAAAAGGTACGAAATCGCTTATAGAATCAATCGCTCGTGACTCAGCCGCTGATATACAGTTAACTAAGACTGTATCTGTTGTTGAAAAAGTAGATGACGTGTATAAGGTTTACACGAAAGATGGTGAGATCTTCCATGCAAAAGCAGTTGTTGTTACATTGCCACAAAATGTATTGAATAATATCGAATTCAAACCAGCTTTATCAGAACTTAAGCAAATGGCATCCGCTGAAGGACAAACGAGCCGAGGGATTAAATATTGGGCAAGACTACGTGGTAAGTATGATCCATTTTCGGCCTATTCCCCTTCTGGCAGTCTAATTAGTAGCTGCTATTATGAATATGAAGTAGATGGCGACAGTATAGTTGTTGGATTTGGTTCTGATGCTTCTCGTATCGATCCGAACAACTTGCCAGCTATTCAAAATGAAATACGGAAATGGCTGCCTGAAGCTGAAGTTGTTGAATGTACAGGCCATAACTGGGTGGCAGACGAATTATCAGGTCAGACTTGGAACATGCAAAAGACAAATCAAAAAATCCTTTATATGGCAGAATTACAACGTCCAGAAAATGGAGTGTTCCTAGCAGGCTGTGATTATGCCAGTGGTTGGCCAGGTATGATGGATGGCGCCATTGAAAGCGGTCTAGTTGTTAGCCGTAAAGTTCAAGAATTTTTAACTTTGGAGCATTCTGAAATGAAAAGCATGCCAACTAAATAGCAGACGTAATGGAAAGAATTTAGAAGGGTCGATTTATAAT
>NZ_JBALOS010000385.1:0-2219 GCF_036962765.1 Neobacillus drentensis | reverse complement strand
TACCTGTATAACACAGCCTTAAATAAAAACCACATAAGTTGAGCTGGCTTTGTTATTCGATCATGGCCCATGGGACTGAAAAAATATTTAAGCATATAGTATAGAGATATGAAATAGAAAGAGGTGACCCCCTTGAATAATATACAAAACGTGCATCATATGGACACAGGTATCATCACTGAAAACGGGAATATTAATTTCGGCTCCACGGTTCAAAATAGTCATACCTCCAACCTGAAAGCGGCAGGAGCTGCGTTTACCTTTGGAGATGGTTCATTTATCTTTCAGCATCGGAACAAAACTAAGGTAGTTGACATCAATAATCAAGAACAAAGTGAAAATCCAGAATAAGAACTTATTATTAACCAAATGCAAAAAATGGGCATATATATAACCAACGACAAGTTGGGAGGAGAGAACATGCCCACCAATATAAATATTTACAGTATAAAAATCAACAACATATCTAATAACGGCTCTCTTAATATAGGCGATGCTCTCCATAATGCGCCTACAGCCAACACGAAATCACAAGGGGTTAACTCCTCATACGGAGATACTTCACCAACTACTTCAGGTATGGAAAATGTATTCATCGATCCCGATATAAATGATCAAGGAGACATTGGAAATCCAGCTAATGTGAATTCCAAGCAACTATAAGGAGTTTCGTTTTCGATGAAAGGAGTCTAAAATGCCTTATTTTATAAATATCTTCAACATAAAAACAAATGGAATTACCCAAAATGGAAATCTCGATATTGGAGCCACGATTCATAACAGCCATACTGCTAATTCTAAGTTTATAGGGGCTAATTTTTCCTTAGGGGATTTGTCTCCGACCAGTTCAATTATGGGCAATTGTCAATTGGATCCGGATATTAGCGATCAAGACCAAATTTTCAATCCTTCATTTCCAATTAGTAACCAATTCTAAAAGACATATAATCAATAGCTGTCCCTCCCCTAAATTAAGGACAGCTATTTTAATATTCTAGAAACAGTAATAAGGGGGAACACCCGATGGACTTTGAAAAAATAAAACAATGGATGGAAATTACCCAGAAATATCAAAACGGAAAGTTTTGGGAGATGGTATTAGAAGGGAATTCCGCTGACGAAGTACTGGAGGAATCTGACGGACACCAAGTAAGTCACAGGGAAGATTCCCCTATCATCAAATATCCGAAAACCGATATTTTTCAAACAGAAACAGATATCATCCTATTATTAGAGATACCTGGGGCTGTTAAAGAGGATATTTCTATATCGGTTTCTGGTACAAAACTTTCCGTTAGAGGGCAGCTGCGGCCACCATTGATTCAAGGTGTAACTATAAAGAATGAACGAAAATATGGTGAATTCGAAAGAAACATTGATTTGCCGGAACCTGTTGATAGTAAAGATATCTTCGCAAGGTTTGAAAATGGACTTCTAATCATTAGTTATAGGAGAAGATATACGAAGGAAGAGCCAGTCATGATTCGTTGACTAAGGTGTGGTGAGTATTATGCCTTTACAAGGGAATGGATTTCCACAGGATGTTTATCAAAGAATAGAAGCTTTAGAAAATCATATAAAAAGAATGAATACAGTAGAAGTATATATGAAACATGTTATGCAGTTGGAAAAGCAACTAGGGCTAATTAATACGAAAGATAGTTCAATTAGGGAAGGCATAAGTACAGACTCAGTCAAAAGCTTGGAAAAAAAGCTATTAGTATTTGTACAAGAAACTATCAAGGGACATTTAGAACCAATACAGAATACGGTAAACAACTTATCTAACTGTATTTCCAATATCGAGGACCGTATATCCTCACTAGAGAAACTGTATCGTGAAAACATGGAAAAGAAAGTAGCCGGAATAAAAGATAATAAACAAAATGCTGAAGAGATGCCAGTTATTTATCAGGAATTCAAGGTAGAAAAATTGTATGTTGATAAATTTGAACAGGTCACTAATCTAGGAAACTTAGGAATTAGAGAACTAAGCGGACATTTAAATATTGGCANNTGGTAACGGTGCTATACCAAAGGAACTTGTTACGGAATGGATAGAGAAAGTCGACAAACTGAAGGAAGAACAGAAACAAAGAAAGGATAGCAACGAAGACAAAGGGGTCAAGGAGGATCATAAAAATTGATGGATCAAACTGAAATCAAGCACGTTTAATGCTGAGTGATAATCTGGACACTCAGCATTTTTATTTTTAGCA
>NZ_JBALOS010000384.1:0-2637 GCF_036962765.1 Neobacillus drentensis | reverse complement strand
TATTACTAGGTATGTCACTTAGGTCCATGTTTCAGTTTGGTCCAGTCGCATTCGCAGCTACAGATTTTACACACCTGGGATTTTCTCACGTGGTGGCAGAGCGGGAGATTGCAGCGGGGGAATCAGCGAAGATTAGTCACAGTGGAATTAAAATTCAAATCCCAGAAGGTGCTTTCAACAAAGACGTCACTTTTCAAGTCCTGGAAGGGGATAATAAAAAATTCCAAAAGGTGGCCCCAGCTGGAGAAACCGTGATCATGAATTTCGCGTTTAGAGTTATCGATCAAGAAACCGGTCAGCTTATTGAAAAATTTAATACACCACTAACATTTAGCTTCAAGGATAAGGCTGTAAACCAGGGTAGTATTTATTATAACTTTAAAGTGGATGGAACGATTGCAAATAATAATACACAATCTATGATCGACGGAAGAACGTTAACCCATCCGGTCGGAGCTGCCCCAGTCGGCTGGTTCATTACATCTCCTACCAATAGTATTAAAAAATAAGCAACAAGCAAATTATACTTAAGTAAAAAAGCCCATGAAATCTCAAGTCGAGAATCATGGGCTTCTTCATTTATGTTCCTAAAACCTTTTTACCTCGCGGCTGGGTTCCATTAGCATCAGGTTCGAGTGAGATTCCAATCGCATCAAAAGATATGTCTTCTTGTAACTGGTAGGTAAGGAATCCATTTCCCTGTTCATCGACATGGAAGGTCCCTGCACTTCTTCTGTTACCATCATCAATGAGCCATGCCTGATAGGCCTCTGAGCCCTTGGTATTCTTCAGCCCTTTAAGCTGGAAAACGAGTTGTTTTTTATCACCTTGCTTGTAGAGCATCGCCTGACCTTGGGCAGCATCTGTTGTTGGGTTTGCTGTTTTTAGCGCATAAACCTGAATGACTTCAGGTGGAATAGTAGCTTGTTCCCTTAATTCTGTTACTGTATTTCTGAGGTTAATATTATTCCAAATCACTCCACTAAAGCCAATAAGAAGAACAGCGGCTGCTAATCCATAAAGACGACGGACTAATTTTTGGGTCTTGTCCTTTCTTTTTAACATGGGCTGGGAATTTTCAGATGAGAAAATGGCATTCATTACTTCATCCTTTAAATCAACGGGTACCTCCACATCTTCAAATTCATAAGGGATCATGGTCCACGCCTCCTGCAGTTCTTGTATGTCTTTCGTGCAAGACGGACAATTTAAAAGGTGCCTTTCTATCTTCATCCTTTCAACTTCAGATGTTTCGCCAATCAAATAAGAGACTAATTCATTGGAAAATGAACAGCTGCTATTGATACTCATTTTTTCATTCCCCCATCTCCATGACAATGTGTTTCCGCAAGACTTTGAGTGTTTGATGCAACCGGCTTTTGATGGTGCCGATTGGTTCTTTTTTCATCTCTGCAATTTCACTGAGAGTATAGCCTTCCCAATATAACCATTGGATCAGTTCAATTTGGTTTTTTGATAGATATTGGTAGGCTTTCTGAATCTGTTCGCGCACGAGCTTTCGTGATAAAATCTCCGCCGGATTATTTGCTTGAGATCCTGGAATCTGCTCAAGTTGCTCCTGGTCGATTGAAACCAGTGGACTATCCTTTTTTTTCCTGCGATGATGGTCAATCGTGATATTACGAGTGATCGTTAGAAGCCAATTGACGAATAGTCCTTTTTCAGGATCATATCCGGTTTCTGACGTCCATACGCGGGTAAAGACAGCCTGGACAATCACTTTACTTTTGTCTTGATCCTTCGTCGATTTGATAACGAAGGAGTAGACCAGCTTAATATAGCGGTCATATAATTCTTCTAAAGCTGGTCGATGCTTCACTTTTATTAAAAGCATTAATTCGGCATCACTCAAATTTTGCATCAAAAAGGCAGACCTCCTAGTCGTTTGCTGACCCCTTTAAATAAATAAACGAATCTACAAGAAAATCGGTTTGTATCATTTTATAGTAATTATAGAAGATTATTAGTGTCAGGCACCATTTTTTTTAAAAAAATAGACCTCATACATCGAGGTCTAGTAATGTTTATTGGGAAATCGAATTCGATTGTGAGACTGTCGTCGATTCCGGTACGCGAAGGAGGATGATGCCTCCAATAATGAAGAGAAGGATTAGACTAAACACACCACTGTTGGTATTTCCGGTTATTTGTGCCGTGAATCCAACTAGAAATGGACCTAAAATCGCTGCAAATTTATAAAAAATACTATAAAAGCCGAAGAATTCATTAGCATTTTCCTTTGGAACGAGTTTGGCAAAGTAGGAGCGGCTTAGAGCTTGGATTCCACCTTGAGAGGATGCCACGAGCATGGCTAAGATCCAAAAATCTAGAGTTGTCTTTAAGAAATAGGCATACGTACAAATAACAATATAAACAAAGATTCCCACGAGCAGCATCGTTTTCCCTCTGAATTTATCAGCTAGTTTCCCATATAAAATGGCAAACGGTGCAGCAACTACTTGGGTTGCAAACAAAATAATCAGTAGGTTTGTTGATGTTATGCCCAGGTCAGAACCATAGGCTGTCGACATCGTAATAATCGTATTCACACCGTCAATGTAAAAGAAATAAGCAATTAAAAACAAAAACAGAGGACGATATAACTTAATTTTTTTA
>NZ_JBALOS010000383.1:611-2414 GCF_036962765.1 Neobacillus drentensis | reverse complement strand
TCATGGTTGTTGTGGCTGTTAGAGATGGTTCTTGCTAGCTCTTAAGTAAATAATAGTTAATTTTGCACAGAACGTTATTTTAAAAATGAATATTTGACTTAGCGGTGGATATTACCACATATCCTGCTTTAGGCAAAAATAAAGAACGCGGAAAGAAAAGCGTCTTATTTTCTTTCCACTCTCTTATTTTAAGGACTTTTTAGATAGTACCTTTGTATATCTTAAGTTCTAATTCACTTGGATATTAGATTCATCTATTTTCGATTTACTTGTTGCGAACTGAAAAATTATGCAGATTACAAGAACAGCCAATAAAATGGAGGAAGCGATTTGTGTACCATTTTCTAAACCTAGACCGCCTTTTTCATGAGGTTTAATCAAGTAATCACCGAATGTAGCTCCAAAAGGACGAGTCAACACGAATGCTGCCCAGAATAAAAACACTCTATTTATTTTTGTAAACCAATACGCTAAAAGAACTATTACTATTAACCCACCTGTGACCATCGCGCCTTGAGCAATCGTAAGTCCTAAACCTTGTTCCAGATAATTTCCACCACCGACCAACTTTCCGACACCTGAAGCCTTGTGCGATAAAAAATCTCCTGCCGCAGTTCCTAAAGTATTAGAAACTAGAATGGCAATCAAATATAGAACTTCGACTCGTTATGTTGCAATACTTTTAACATTTAATGTCGGCTCAGTGAAATACCAAAATATAAATATAATAGCCAGCAAACTAACTAATAGAAGAGAACCTTTCATATATCCTTGTCCTAATGAACGGTCCATATAGTCAGAAAATGCTGTCCCTGCAAGACTTGTTGATAAAATAACAGTCCAATATACATGAGGAACAAATTTCTTAACAAACAATTGAATGGTTAAAAAGATAGCAAAAACACCTACGAAAAACAGAAATGGGATTAAATAATTATCTTCTGTTCCAGGAACAGTAACCAAATCGCTACCTGTTTCTCCTAACGTTGTCGCGGCAATCTTCATAATCCAAAATAGGAGTGTCAATTGAGGAATCTTGTTAATCGACGAATTTACAATTTTTTTTGCATTTGACATTTAAATTTTCATTCCCCTTTCATTTTTTAAAAGATTCCAATAAATAGTCCCATATAATCATTAAATAAAGCTTAATAAAAGCTTTTTTATAAGCTTAATATAAGCTGAAAAAAGGCTTAACAAAGAATTTTATATGTTTATTCTACTGCTGCACAATTTTGTATCGTCATCGAATATCAAAGAAAAGAATGTCCATATCATCGCGCAGAATTTTAAAATATTTGATAAAGAAATCCTAAAGTCAAAATTATATTTGTGAAGTATTCTACTTAAGCTAACGGGTGAGAAGGAAAAATCATTAAGATGTAAAGATGGCAATAAATGTATAAAAAGAGAAAAGCAGCAAAAACCTCTATTAAAAATTCCACTTTTAGAAAAATTTCCATTAAGTATACCGATTTTTTAAAAGCTATTCTTGATGGTGCCAAAATGGATAAGTAGACTTATTCCGTTTTAAGGGGAATATGAAGTAACATTGGGAGGGTTGAAGTTATGAAAAATATGTAAAAAAAATTAATTTATGTTGAGGAATACGTACCAATCAATGGGATAAATCAATATCTGTTTCATTCTGGTACAAATCTTGAAAACCCAGTAATGTTATTTTTGCACGGCGGACCCGGCAGTGCTGGATCCATTTTTGCACACGCCTTTCAAAAAAAATGGGAAGATATTTTTACAGTGATTCATTGGGACCAACGTGGAACTGGAAAAACTCTTACTATG
>NZ_JBALOS010000383.1:301-605 GCF_036962765.1 Neobacillus drentensis | reverse complement strand
GATTTGCTTTTAAAGGATTTGTTTGAAATTATTCAATATCTAAAGAAAAAATATAATAGAAATAAAATAATATTATTTGGTCATTCTTGGGGAAGTGTTTTAGGTAGTATCTTTATCAAGCGATATCCAGAAGATGTAGATTATTATATTGGGGTAGGACAAATTATAAATATGCTCGAAAATGAGCGTGTTGGCTATGAAAAAGTTAAGGAATTAATTTTACAATCAAACGATAAGAAATCTCTAAAACAGTTAGAGGCAATAGGTGAATATCCAGGAGAAAAACTTGATAATGAATGGCAAA
>NZ_JBALOS010000383.1:0-168 GCF_036962765.1 Neobacillus drentensis | reverse complement strand
ATTTTTTAGGAAGTTTTGATATAGATTCGGAGCCATCAGAATATAAAATACCTATATATTATATTTTAGGCAGCAATGACTGGCAGATTCCCTATGTTATTGCTCAAGAACACTTTAACAGAATCAATGCTCCACATAAAAAGTTATATTTAATACCTAATTCTGGAC
>NZ_JBALOS010000382.1:0-3872 GCF_036962765.1 Neobacillus drentensis | reverse complement strand
GCCCTTTTCTTTTGCTAAATATAGGGGAGCCAGCGCAGTCCCGTATCTTGCCGTAGCAATCCCACCTGCATTGCAATGAGTTAGAATCCCCATCCCATCGGCTAATAGGTTCAAGGCATGCTCTCCAATGGTCCGGCAGACGTCTTCATCTTCATTGCGAATGGTATTTGCTTCATTTTCAAGTGCTTCTTTGATTTGTTTCACTGGTAAATCTTTGTCTTTAAGTGCTCGTTCATTCATTCGTTTCAAGGCCCAAAACAAGTTGACTGCGGTAGGACGTGATGATCCCAAATAATCCGATTGTTTTTTTAAGTGGGCATAAAAATCTTCAAACGAATTTTCTGGGGCATCTTTTATTCCAAGAACTAAGCCATAAGCTGCCGCAATTCCAATCGCAGGTGCTCCGCGTACCTTTAACTGCTTTATTGCATCCCAAGCATCTTCAATCTTTCTCGTTTCAAGAAATTCTGTTATGTTCGGGATTTTGGTTTGATCGAGTATTTTTAGAACGCCGTTTTCATAGGAAACGGATTGTAAATAAGTATTTTCCATGTTTAAACATCCCTTCGACTATATGTAAATTCATTTAAGTTTTTAGTTTCTTTCTTGCAACTTCATCCATTGTAATTTTAACAATATCCGTGACATATGCAATACTTTCATTTTTTTAAATTATCACTCACCAAATATTGCGAAATTTTGTTAAAATAGAAGTATGAATGGAGGGGGGGGATACGTTTGAAGATTCTTGTTTTAGGTGGAAGCCGCTTTTTAGGAAAAACGTTTGTCGAAGAGGCTTTAAAACGAAATCATGAAATGACTATTTTTAATCGTGGAATTCAAAGTCCTGGTATAAAGGATATCGAAGTTCTATATGGAAATCGATTCGGTGATTTGAAAGCGCTTCAAAATCGTTACTGGGATGCTGTGTTAGATACAAGCGGGTTTATCCCATATACAGTCCAAAACACAACGAACTTATTAAAGGACCGAGTCAAGCATTATACGTTCATTTCAAGTATTTCTGTGTATCAAGACTGGATTCAGGAGAATTTGGATGAAAATTACCCCGTCTTAGAAATGTCACTTGAGGAAGCAAATAAGCTTTCAATGGATGCAGACGGGCCAATCTATACTTATTACGGACATTTTAAAGCTCTTTGTGAACAAATTGCAGAGGAAAATATGCCTGGGCGTGTGTTAAATGTGCGTGCCGGTCAATTAATTGGTCCAAATGATTATACGGATCGTGTCCCTTATTGGGTCAATCGAATTGCAAAAGGTGGAAAAGTTTTGGTACCTGGAAATCCAAATCGCCGCGTTCAGCTCATTGACAATAAAGACTTGTCAAATTGGATTCTCGATATGGCAGAGAAAGATTCCGCGGGAACCTTTAATGCAACGGGACCTGATTATCCGTTAACGATAAAAGAGTTTGTTGATACATGTGTAAAAGTGACCAATTCAAATGCCGAAGTAGTTTGGGCCGAGGAAAAGTTCCTTCTTAATCAAAAGGTTGCTCCGTGGACGGAAATGCCGCTTTGGGTTCCTGAGAATTCTCCGTTATCACCTGAATCTAGTGAACCTTGGAAGGGTGCATTTTCCATCAATGTTGAAAAAGCAATTCAAAGTGGACTGTCGTTTAGACCGCTTAAAGAAAGTATCGCTGATATATTTGAATGGGAGAAGACTCGCCAGCTAACGGATGAAGAATGGAAAGCAGGGATGCGGGCGGACAAAGAGAAAGAACTGCTAAATTTATTGGCAAGCATTAGCTGATTTATGTTTTCAGAAAAATGTCATCTCCTAGTCATTTTTCATTGTAAAAATCAAGGCCCTCAATAGAAAACTATTGAGGACCTTTTTCATTCCTAATTTATTACCCCATGAGTGATCGTTTTTGCTTAAGAAGGCTATTAAATTCTTGATCTAACTTCTGATATCTAGGGTCCTTTTGATCCATGAATGATAACTCTCCTAAAATGGATGCAATCTTGTTTTCGATAACTAATAATGCTTCTTTTAAGTCATCCGCTTGGTTCTTGGTTACATTCTGATTTAAATACTCTTCAGGTTTCATTTCAACCCTTTTAATTTGCTGGTTTTCAAATATCAGCAGGCGATCACAAAGTTTATTTAGAAAGTAATAGTCGTGGGAAACGGTAATAATCGTACCAGTAAATTCTGATAACGTATTTTCTAGCTGCTCTCTACTTGGCAAATCAAGATGGTTTGTTGGTTCGTCCAGAACGAGTACATCATATTCCTTCATTAACATTTCAACGAGTTTTACTCTCGTTCGTTCCCCCAAACTCAACGTTTCAATCGGTTTTGTTAGAAAGGCCTCCTTTAAGCCTAAATTTGCAAGAAGAGTTCTTGCTTTTAGGACACTTGCTCGATCTGTGAACCCCAGTGCCTCAATTGAGTTTTTTTCCGAAGGCAAATCATCAACATCTTGACTTAAATAGGCAATTTTTATCGAGTCACTTCTCCACAAATCACCATTTGAAAAGCTTTCTTGATTTAAAATCATTTTTATTAATGTTGATTTGCCGCAGCCGTTTTCACCGAAGAGACCAATTCGTTCTCCATGATTAATGTAGAAATTGGAATGTTGGAAAAGTGTTCTATCCTCGTAGGTTTTAGATAAATTCTTGGCCTCGACAATTCGTTTGCCCCTCTTCCCTTGTGTATCAAACTGAAACCGTACTTGAACCTCTTCTAATGGTTTTTCCAACTTATTTTTTTCCAACTCATTTTGTAGACGTTTCATTTTTGACTTCACTTGATTGTCTGTCTTTTTAGCCTTTACGCGATGATATTCCTTAATCCCATTTTGTCTTTTACTTGGACCTTTCCCCTTCTTAGTCGAATCGCGATGGGCTTTTTCGGACCAAGTCTTTAATTGAGTAATTTGTGATTCTACTTCTTTTATTTTTTGCTGCTGGACACTGTATTGGTGCCTCATATTTTCTACTCTTTGTTGTTTCTCTTTGCGATATTCACTGTAGTTTCCATTGTAAAAGTGAATCTTGCTATTTTCTAATTCAAAAACTCGTGTAACGGTTAGATCTAAGAAATGACGATCATGAGAAATGATTAAGACGGGGCCCTGAAACTTTTCTAATTCTGATACAAGCCACTCAATCCCTTTATAATCTAAATGATTCGTGGGTTCATCAAGAATTAAAAAGTCTGGTTTTGAAGCCCAAACCATAGCTAATGCAAATTTTAACTTTTCTCCGCCACTTAAATGACTTAAACGTTCTTTTTCCCAGTTATAAACCTTAGTGAGGCCTAATGTGCTGGCATGTTCGAGCAAATCATTCTTCGCACTTCCTATTAAAGACTGCTGGAAATCACTCACCTGGTAATCGATGGACTGAGAAAGATAGCCGATCTTTAACTCATTCGATTTTTCAATGATGCCATTATCAGGTGTTATTTTTCCGAACAGGATATTGGCCAAAGTAGTTTTTCCTGTTCCGTTATAGCCGACCAGACCAATCCGTTCTCCGTTCTTTATATCGAAATGGATATTATCCAATACCTTTCTTAATTGAAAACTTTTTTCTAAACCGATAACCTTTAAGACTGTCATTTGATTTGTAAGCATAAAAAAACTCCCTTCACCTGAACCTGAAGAGAGATTTATGTCGTAGATATATCGTTTTAAAAACACAACAAATAAACCTGTATAAAGGTTTTATTGTAGTTTTGATTATACGATAAAGGACATAAAAAGGACAGACTAATCCTATTCTTCAGGTTCAACATTTTTCGGTATTCGAATCATGTATGAAAAATAAGATTATAATTTCATTGGCCCTTAATCATTCCTTTTCGTTTGTTACTTTTATTTTATTAAAGGA
>NZ_JBALOS010000381.1:0-2916 GCF_036962765.1 Neobacillus drentensis | reverse complement strand
AGCTAAATAATTGAACAAAATTTTTTTTAAAAAGGACAAACTGTCAGTAGCATATTACTGTTAATAACAGTATACTGTTATTAACAGTAACTTATTGCTGGAATAAATTTCACATTTAAATTAGGAGGTTATATATTTCATGAAACATACAGGGAGACATACTGGTGCATTTCTTTTGCTGTTTTTAACTGAGGGAGATAGCTATGGAGGGAAACTTCTGCAGAAATGTGAAGAAGAGCTTCCCATCAATCCAATTGATAGTGCCATCATATATCGCACATTAAAAACATTAGAGAAAGAAGGTGCTGTTGAGTCTTATTTGGACACATCTGATCAAGATAAGCCGATAAAAATGTACAAAATTACTTCTGTTGGAAAAAGTAAATTAGAAGATTTTCAAATGGATATCGAAGAAAAAATGAAGAATTTATCATTTTTCTTAAATAAATACAAAAAATGGAGGGAGTCAAATCATGATTAATGGTGTTATCCTTTACGCTATAGCTTTTATCCTTATCAGTATTTCTTTTATAAAAGATCGAAATAAAACAAAAGATGCTCTATTAAAGTCATGGAAAAGCTTTCGTAATATTATACCTGACATGTTATCAATTATGCTTTTTGTTGGAATTTCACTATCTTTGTTAACGCCATCCTTCATTTCTTCAATCATTGGAGAAAAATCTGGATTGATTGGGATTGTTTATTCGACATTAATTGGATCTATTGCACTAGTACCAAGCTTTGTTGTTTTTCCTCTTGGACATACGTTAATCCAAAATGGTGCAGGACTCCCCCAAGTAGCTGTATTAATGTCTACATTAATGTCCGTAGGAATCACCACTTTACCTATGGAACAAAAGATATTCGGGCGTAGTTTTGCCTATTCACGCAACGCAGCAGCAGTGTTAATGTCTCTACTATTTTCATATATTATTTGGGTGGTGATGGTATGAATAAATTAAAAAGATATCATTTCTTTTTGATTTTATTATTTGGGCTAATTATCCTTACTTTTATAAACCAATCGGTGGGATGGAACGCCTTTCAATTAACAGGAAAAAGCATTTTAGATATGTTGTTCCTACTCCCTCCTGTCTTAATATTCGTAGGTTTGCTCGACAAATGGGTGGAGAAAGAAACCCTAATTAGATATATGGGAGAAAAATCAGGCATCTATGGCATTTTGTTCTCCCTATTATTAGGAGTAATTGCAGCTGGTCCCCTCTACGTAGCTTTTCCCATTGCGGCACTTTTATTAAGAAAAGGGGCAAGCATACGGTACATTGTATTTTTTTTAGGAGTTTGGACAACTGCGAAATTACCAGTTATTGTATATGAATTCGCTTCATTTGGTGTTACATTTACACTCATTCACATTTGTTTTGGGTTATTATTTTTCTATTTGATGGGTATTATTTTTGAGAAATTTTATGACCATCGACAATTGATAAAGTATGATATAGCTAAAGAAGTTTAGATAGATTTGATCAATCCCATTTATTTTTTGAAAATAGGTGATCTATCATCTCTAAATATAGTTTTATGGAAGAAACTCTTTCCTTTATAATTAATCGACAAACCGCAGCAAGAAACTTTAACTGAGTTCCGGTCTGTTTTCTCCTGCTCCTACTCTCCAGATGACTCAAGTTCATCCATCTGCTCTTTATTTACGCGGTTGTGATTTTGGCGTAGATAATAAAAAATAGTGCCAGTTCACCCATAATCATGATATTTGGAACAACTGTTATGAGATTGATGATAAAAAAAGCAGCCAAAATTCCAAGAAATCCTCCTAAATGATACAGCTTCAAGCGGTGTAGTTTGTGCCTATATTGATGAAAAACTAGTGAGGTTGACGCGAAATAAAGCAGTACCGATCCGAATAAAAAATATAACATAAACGAGTAATCTGTCTTTTGTAAATACAGTAGCTTGATGGACGCTGCAATCATGCTCATGGACATAAGGATTAATAAGTGTCCGTAGACAATGGTTTGCCCTGTCCCCTGAACTGATTTATTCACTTTCTTTTCTACATTGTCAAAATACTGCCACCACATTGCAAGGATTACAATGAATGAACTGATGGAAAATGATATGGAATTCCAATCCCCTTTTTGCGGCTCCAGCACAGAAAGGATGCTGACGACCGATTCTCCAAAGAGAATCAAGGTCAACAGAGCAAAACGTTCTAATAAATGGGCAGTATGAGTCGGAACTTTTACTAAATACTTGCGTCCAATTATTGGAACAATCATGTCAACTAGAATTCCTGCGTACAACACCGCATATCGAACCCATGAACTAAAAAAGATAGAAAGGGATGATATGATAATACCAATCCAAAAGTATGTACCCAAGAATCTTGATACTTTCTTTGCATCTCCTTGCTCCAGTCGTTGGACAACGAGATACTGTATAGCTGTTAGTGATCTTAATCCGATATACCCGATTAGAAAAGACATGTAATAATGATCAAAATCCACTGATAAGCTCGAAGTCATAATCAAAACAAAAAACATTTGAGTTATCATGAACATTCGCTGATGCAAAAGATCTTTGCCAAACCGGTTTGTGAACATAGTTTGCCCCGTCCATGCCCACCAGATGGGGATAAATATCAGCATAAATTTCAATAGATATTCAAAAGGAATATATCCATTTTCAACATGAAACAAAACGTGAGTGGCGGTAGCAACTGCCGCTACAAACAGTAAATCTTCAAAAAGCTCTAACCATGTCACTTTCTTTTCTTCCATTTTTTCTGCCACCTCTTTAGTAGGATTCGTAAGAATAAATAATTTTAACAATAATATGATGTTGGCAACTTATCGGTTTAACCCATTTTCACTTGTATAATGAAGTTAGTCTTTTTCATTTTATTATTCATGAAAATCCAATATGTTTTTACCA
>NZ_JBALOS010000380.1:0-2077 GCF_036962765.1 Neobacillus drentensis | reverse complement strand
ATCTAATTATTAGTGTGATTTATATGTAAAAAGTTTACTATTAATCGTTAGAATTAATTTTTTTAAAATATTATTTAAATAGTGATATAAAGTTGTTAAGAGGGAGACTGACAAAAATGAACGCATTTCCTACTGAACAGGAAATAAATACAGCACTCACATTATTAATAGATAAATACAAAGTCCCACAAACATTGTTAAAGGAATTGTTTGGCCATGACAATCACAGAAATTTAAAATCAATATTAAACTCGTTACATAAGGAGAACATAGAGTCAAAAGACCTTTCTCGGATGCTTATTGTAAAAAAAGGAGCTTATCTTTTCTCTGGACATGATGATGCAGTACGATCACTTAGAACACACCTTCTTCGTCAACTTGGACCCAAAGAAATAGAAGGTTTATATAATCGTAATCCTACTCAAGGGCGAAATTTAACCTCCTCATCTTACATGCTACGACCACTTGCTGAGAAAAAGTGGATAATGGGAGGTACATGGCCTCGAGACTTTGTTAAAACTTTGGGATTCCCAATGATATTTTCAGGAATATCGATACCAAAATCGTCTTCCACTGAAGCTGTGTTGGACATTGAAGCACGCAAATCTGTACCTCCGTTAGCTGACTTTCAGATAGGGTTAAAAGAGCGAATGCTGGAAGTCTTAAAGATGGAAGGGGACAAAACACGGTGTGTTGTCACATTACCAACTGGTGGTGGGAAGACCAGAGTTGCTGTTGAGAGTTTCATTGAATGGATGCAAATTAGATTTTCAGAAGGAAAATACATGATTTGGATTGCTCAAAGTGAAGAACTTTGTGAGCAGGCAATCTCATGTATTATTGATATGTGGCAGGAAAAAGAGTTTCCAGAGTCATTGCGTATTTATCGATACTTTGCTGGTAAAAAGGTACAAGAGGATCAGTTAATTGGTGGAGTGGTAGTGGCTAGTATTCAACAGCTTCATTCCAGGATTAAGAGCGATGATTCAGTAATAAATGAAATATTAAGAAACTGTGGTGCAATGATTATTGACGAAGCCCATCATGCAGTAGCCCCTATTTATCGTGGTCTTTTTTATAAAGCAGAAGAATTATGTGGTCCTAATTTATTTCCTATTTGTGGCCTTACTGCCACACCTGGCAGGAATAATGAAGAAACCACTAAGTTGGTCGATCAATTTCAAGCATATCTAATACAGCCTAAACTTCCACCAGACAGCCGATATTATCGTAATCCATTGTTGTACTTTCGAACGGAAGGCTACCTTGCAGAACCACGACATATTGTTTATCAGTCCGGAAGTAAAGTAGAAATTAATGAAGATGAATTAGAGGTTGCGGAAGGGGATTTTAAACCAGAATTTCTTGAGGTACTTGCAAATGATGAGCAGCGTAATCAAACCATAGTGCGACACCTGATGGAAATCCCAAAAGGTACCCCGACGCTTGTATATGCATGTACAGTCAATCATGCAGAATTTCTAACATCGGTTTTAAATGCAATAGGTAGAAAGGCTGCCTCGATTTCGGCCAACACACCTAAAGCTACAAGAAGAATGTATATAGAGGCTTTTAAAAAAGGTAAAATTGAATTTTTGTTCAATTATGGAGTTTTAACAACGGGTTTTGATGCCCCTAAAACAGAATATATTGTTGTTTGTCGACCGACAACAAGTGTTGTACTCTATGAACAGATTGTGGGAAGAGGCCTCCGAGGACCTAAATTTGGAGGAACGGAAACTTGTACGATTATTGACTTCGCTGATAACATTACTAGATTAGGTAAGCCGCTAGCTTACAGAAGATTCCGTGAATTTTGGGATAATGAAAGACAACCTCATAACCCTAGATTTTATCATACAGTATGATTTATTTTAAAAAAAGTGAGGCATAGTGGTCAATATTAATAAAAAATCAAAAATAAATTACCATATTATAGTAAATCGCGTTAATGCGGATAAATCATTTATTAAGTTACTAGAGAATCTTGTTTCTAAAGGGTTTGATTTTTCGAACCCTTACAAGAAATTTCAGAAATGATTCCAAGATGGACAGCAAATGTCAATAACCATTCAAC
>NZ_JBALOS010000379.1:0-1838 GCF_036962765.1 Neobacillus drentensis | reverse complement strand
GGTGCCTGACACCATTATTTAAAATTTTTCCAATTTATCAAATATTCCAGCAATCTTTTTATTCCTTTTACGTCACAAATAGGAGAAGTATTTGGGCAAAAGGTCAGGTAATTGGGGAGGCGATACTTAACTCAAATGCTAAGGAATGGGCAGGATTGGTTGGCCAAAACATTAAGAATTTTATCGAGCACCACATATTGCCCTCGTCCCGCTTATTTGCTACTTCATCATCATTATTATCATTAATATGATTAAGAAAGAGCTCGAATCTTCCATGAACATTAATCCTTTAGCAAACTCCTTAAAAAAGAAAAAACTAAAAAAGCAGCACACCGCAAAAGATGTTAAAAAGGTGCCCATTTCTACGTCAGATTTTTCCCTTCAAAGAGATTTAACCTAGACAATAAAAGGGTGTCAGGCACTGATAGTAGTGCCTGACACCTATTTCTTATAGCTATTATTTACTGTCTGAGTAGAGCATGATCCCATCAGCAATGTTGGTGAGTAGGTTGGTAAGATAGCTTGTGTCTGACAGGTTCTTGTCTTCGGTCGGATTGCTCATAAAGCCCATTTCAATTAAGGTACTAGGCACTAGCGACCAATTAAAGCCTGATAAGTCTCCGCGATATGAAATTCCATTTACTTTTACAGTTGGATTTTTTTGGGTTTCATCAACGATAAGCTTAGAAGCCTTTAAACTATCATGAAAAATTGCTTTTGTAAATTTATCATCCCGAGAAGGAGTTAAGACAGAGAGACCTCTTACATTTCGGTTGGTGGATCCATCCGCATGAATCCGAACAAATAAGTCAGCGTTATTTTGATTGGCAATTTCGGCTCGTTCTTTGTTACTCAAATCAACGTTATGCGTTGTTCTGGTGTAGATGACTTTTACCCCTCTTTTTTCAAGTATCTCGCCTAAAATTAGCGATGCTTCTAACGTTAATTTGTATTCTGGCTTCCCTGTTGCAACGCCTGAGGTTCCGCCTGTAACTTTAATTTTGGTTTCTGCTGCACCTGGACCGACTGGCTCCTGCCCCATATTTGCGCGTTGTTGGTGTCCCGGGTCAATGACCACTAAAAAGTCTTTTGGCCCTTCTTCTTTTTCTTCCTCATCTGGAATTTTCGTTGTGTCTTGACCTTCCTTTCTAGTTTCTGCTTTAGATGGTACTTCGTTTTTTGGTGCTGCATCGTTATCTTGGCTTGGCATGGTCGTTTCAGTCGTTTTTGTCTCTAGTTCAGGCGATACTGTTTTTGTCTCTTTTTGTTCCACCTTTACTGCCTTCCTCGAGGTATCTTGTCCATCCTCATTTGAATGATTGAGGTAAAAATACACAGGAATAATTGCTAGAAGGATGATGCAAGTAATCCCTATCTTTGCTGTCCTTGACATTACTTTAGAAACTCCTCTCGACTTTTGATCAAATTTACATTGTACTTTTCAATACTACTTTTTGTATCGTCATAATATGGGTCTTGATTGTACCATGATTTCCGATCGAAATAGATTTGTAAAGAACCCTTTTTAAAAATATGGTCATGTCTTGCATAGATTTCATTTCTAGCCAAACTAAGTTCTTCAAATGTTAAGTATTCGATTTCACTTTTTGATAACCTTCTTATATCACTGTCAGGTAAAATATATTCATTCGTATCAGATACATCATTGGTTAAGGTCGAAAGAACTAGGAACCCTAACCTTCGTTCCCCAACCTTTACAAAACACCTGCTCACTCCTCAGTTCCATTCCACAATTCGAACAAAAAGATGTCATTCAAACACCCTCCTTATTAACATTTTATTGAATATAATTCCTTAAAATAACAGATAGTTTAGAT
>NZ_JBALOS010000378.1:745-2460 GCF_036962765.1 Neobacillus drentensis | reverse complement strand
ATATTAAACTTATGGCCGAGATGGGGCTTGAATCGTACCGGTTTTCGATTTCATGGGCACGGATTTTGCCGATGGGAGACGGGGAAGTCAATGAAAAAGGCCTAGAATTTTATAATCATATTATTAATGAATGTTTAAAGTATGGTATTGTTCCATTTGTTACTTTGTATCATTGGGATTTGCCTCTAACGCTCGAGGAAGACGGAGGCTGGACCAATAAGCGAACAGCTGACGCCTTCGTCAAGTATGCAGAAATTTGTTTTCGGTCATTCGGGGACCGAGTGAAACATTGGATCACGTTTAATGAAACGGTAATGTTTTGCGGATTAGGCTATTTAAAAGGAGCACATCCGCCAGGCATCCAAAACGATGAGAATAAATACTTTCAAGCAACACATTACGTTTTTTATGCTCATGCGAAAGCCGTTGAAGTCTACAAGGAATTGAAACAGTACGGCGAAATTGGGATTACTCATGTGTTCTTACCAGCTTACAGTGTAGATGATCAGCCTGAGAATGTAATAGCTGCCCGGCATGCGAATGAGTATGAAACCTTTTGGTACTATGAACCGATATTAAAAGGAGAATATCCAGTTTATGTGGTTGAGCAGTTAGAGGAGAAAGGCTGGACCCCTAATTGGACAGAAGAAGAGCTTGATACGTTAAGAAGAAATGCGGCCAAAAATGATTTTATCGGACTTAATTATTACCAGCCCATTCGAGTAGAGAAATATCATGAAATTGGTTTTACTAAGGAACATTCACGAGAAACCTCTACGCTAGCTCCAGGCAACCCGTCGTTTGATGGCTTTTATCGGACGGTCAAAATGGGAGATAAAACCTATACAAAATGGGGCTGGGAAATCTCGCCGCAAGGATTCTTAGACGGGCTGCATATGTTAAAAGAGCGTTATGGTGATATAAAAATGTATGTAACAGAAAACGGGCTCGGTGATGAGGATCCGATTATTGAAGGTGAAATCGTCGATGTTCCACGCATTAAATATATTGAGGAACATTTAAAAGTAGTAAAGCGCGCCATTCAAGAAGGGATCCATTTAAAAGGATATTACGCATGGTCTGTGATTGATTTATTAAGCTGGCTGAATGGGTATAAAAAGCAATACGGCTTTATTTATGTGGATCATCAGGATCACTTAAACCGAAAGAAAAAGCTGTCATTTCATTGGTACAAGCATATTATTGAGACGAGGGGAGAAGAGTTGTAAGGTATTTGTGGAAGGTTTTTGTAGAAGGGGAGTGTCCAAAAAGGCCTTGCATTCGGACAATAAAGAGTTCCGTTTTTGAGTGCTTTTCTTCCATTTTTAAAATTTAATAAGCCGAAAATATACAAGTTTTTATTCACCACTTGTCCATTTTCGGCTTATTTTCATTCAATCAATATACTGCCATCCAGCATTTTTTAATTGCCAAAAAACAAATATTAAGCTGTTTGCTTTTGGTTTCTTCTTGCTCGATGTTCCTTTTTATTTGATTTTGATTTTGATTTTGCTCTTGATTTAGACACTCTAAAAAATAGTACCAATCCACCACTCAACATTAAAGCCCATACAAGTGCAAATTTATTACCACTAAAATATATTCCTATAATAGGTATCAACAGAAGGACGATGCTTTTCAGGTAATAATTTACTTTAGGATTAATGACCATCAAAACTGATATTATAACCAGCAACGAAGTTTTGATATTATTC
>NZ_JBALOS010000378.1:0-680 GCF_036962765.1 Neobacillus drentensis | reverse complement strand
ACGTAGAAGTAATACCCAAACGATCCTAAAATTGCAAATAAGGAAAAATAAAATCTCATAAACGAACGTTTATAAAACAGAATCCAAACGGCAATAAAATTAATACCTGCACATATTCCAAGTACAAATAATGTATGATAAAACGTAAAATTACCAATAGGATCATTCATATAGTTCCAAATGAATTTGAAGTTGTAACAAACAGCAGCTACTACAAATATTTTAAAGACTAGTTTTAATGAGAACATATTTCCTTTCTTTTTCTTATTTGACGATCTGGATCTGGAAGGCGAATATACTTCTGCTTCGCTCTCTTCATCTACTTTTTTCTTTTTCCTTCCCATAATCCATTGTTTATATCCTCTTTCTTCCGGTTCCCTTTCTTCTTTTTGTCTAGTAGCGTTATCTCTTTCTTTATATTCTTCATCATCAACTTTTTCTACTTGTTGGTCTGAATTTGAATAAAAATCCAATGCCTATTCACCTCAAAAATATTTTTTAATTATTATAACTTATTTAGACTTAGATAGTGATTTTTAAGCTCCTTTTTAATAGAACCTTACCTTAAGTGTACCACTATTAATTTAGTTTATCAGGTAAGTATTGTGACAACTTAAATTTACTAAATGCCAACGCCTTTTTATTATTCAAAAGCAGAATGTTGTACTTAAACTATAGGG
>NZ_JBALOS010000377.1:0-1974 GCF_036962765.1 Neobacillus drentensis | reverse complement strand
CTCATTTTTCAATATCTTTTTCAACTATAGGGGCAATTTGTTCAAGAAGGAAATTTCATCACTTTTGTCAATAATAAATAAAAAGAATAGGTCAGTGTAAATAATAATATTAGTTTACAAAACTTAGTTTTTTACAAATAAATCGCCGTTATTAAAACACATTATCTAAATTACGCGATGTCCTAAAGTGGAAAGAAAATACGGAAGTATTAATAATAGATTAAGATTAACAGCAGATTGGAATCATCCACGGAAATCACAAATTTGTTTATGCAATATGTCGAGGATACCGCATCCATTTGTGTTAGTGAGCACGTGTTAGCAACATCAAAGAAAACATCACCTTCCCACTATCGGGAAGGCTTTTTTGTTTCAATGAGGCAGACTAAGAGAAATCGAATAAAGGAGGTTCATTATGAAAAAGTGTCTTTCGATATTGATCGCATGTTTATTTCTCTTATCCTGTTCGCCGGTTAAAGCTAAACCATTTTAGTTAAATCCCTGAGGGAGGTCCCAACTATGATAAGGATATTACTAATGATACTTTTTATGTCGATGCATTATCCAATACCTGCTTTTGCGGCAAATGAAAAGGATGTAAAAGCAGCATTCATTAGGGACGGGAATCTTTGGACGTTTATCAACAACGAAGAAAAGCAAATGACAAAAACCGGGAAAGTATTCGGTCAACCGAAATGGTCCAAGGACGGACAATGGCTTTTGTATCAAAATGAAGCTCCGGCAGAACGTAAGGATAAAGAATTTCAGCATGAAATCTGGACATATCAAATTCAAACAGGCGAAAAAAAGAAAATATTTTATGATGCCCAAGCCCCATCATGGTCCCTAAAGAAAAATGTTATAGCCTTTAATCAAGAAGGTACATTAGACATATCTGATTTCACACGGTTCTATAATATTTCAAACGGAGTTAATGGTTATACATGGCTACCAGATGGCAGCGGTTTTTTGCTTTCATCCGCTGGCACTCTTCGACCGGACGGTTGGACAAGTGCCATTCTTTTTACCAAAAAAGTTGGAGACAATTATAAAGAAGTTGTTTTATTCGGCGGTGTTGATCATTTTTTCACCCTACCAAATGAAATTGGTACAAATAAGGATAACAAAATCCTTGCAGTTCATGCGGACGATTTTAACTATTCACCGAGTAAAAAATGGATTTCATTCATCGTCTCACCCACCGCTTCCTGGTCAATGGATAGTAACATGCTTTGTGTCATATCAAGTGATGGTAAGAACTTTAAAGTTTTAGATGAACTTATTCTACATGTTGGCAAACCAAAATGGGCGCCATCCGACGATACCATTGCATATATTTCAGGCGGTGGAAGAATTGTTTTTGGGTTTAAGAATAAGGATTTAAAAATAGAGGTAATGCCTGCATCCACAAAATATACACCCGAAAACTACATCGATCTTGATTTTGATTGGATATCTAACAACACAATTGTTACGTCAAGAAGCAAGGAAGCAGAATGGTCAAATGATTTTAGCAAACATCCGTTACCTTCCCTTTATTTCATCGATATTAAGGAAAATAAACAACAAAAAATAACAGAACCACCTAAAGGATATGGTGATTATGACCCTTTTTACGTTAAGTCGATTGATAAGATTGTTTGGATTAGAAAAACCTCGATTACAGATAACAACAGAAACCTATGGAAGGCAAATACTAATGGGACGGAAGCAAAACTATGGATTAAAAACGTGGATACGATTGAATTTTATGATGGCGGTGTTTAGAATGCACCGCCTGTTTTCAAAAATTGAACTTTATAAAGCCGAAAAACAAATTAAGCCTGTATCAATGATTCTAAGTAATTATCGGTACAGGCTTTATTATTTAATAATTTAAAACGACTATATATATTTAAGAATGAAAAGTCCGTTTTTCTATTAGGGAAAATGCCCTGGTTTAGGGGAGATCAGGAAATTAAAGAATACTTTTCC
>NZ_JBALOS010000376.1:2521-2814 GCF_036962765.1 Neobacillus drentensis | reverse complement strand
AGATAATGTAATCGACGTAACGGATGCACTGGCTATCCAAACATATTGGGGTACAAATAAGCGTAGTGCTGATATTAACTTTGAAGGAACAGCTGACGCAAAAGACCTTGCATTGTTTAAAAGAATTATCTAATATAAAACCCGTGGATTATAGCACCATCGAAAGCAGTTAAGAAGTATTAAGGTACAACTTTAGAATCAGTTAAGAGTCAATTAGGATTACAATAATAGTAAGCTCAAAAAATCATTTTTTTCGGAATTTGTCTTCACACTGTAAGCCTGTTCTCAATACT
>NZ_JBALOS010000376.1:1702-2493 GCF_036962765.1 Neobacillus drentensis | reverse complement strand
AGAAGATATAATTTGTTGTATACTAATACCGTTGCAAGAAGGAGAAGAGTATGAATATTGAAAAATTAGAGTATCTAATTGAAGTTGCAAAAACAGGTTCCTTCTCGATTGCTTCACAAAATTTATTTGTGAGTCAATCCGCTATTAGTCAATCGATTGTCAGTATTGAAAAGAAACTTGGGGTAAAATTATTTGAACGATCAAGAGGTAATAGTGCCATTCCTACGATTGAAGGAGAGCAGATTATTACAATTGCGAATGAGATATTATCTAAATATCAAGAACTGATTGAAAAAGTACAAATCATTAATAATAATGTGACTGGTAACTTGAAAATATCTACCGTGCCCGGATTTACAGCACCACTTTTAAGTCCAATTTCAGCTATTAAGGATAAATATCCAAAAATGAATATTGAAATCTTTCAAAAACCTGGACAGGATATTGTTGATGATATATTAGAGTGCAGAAGTGATATAGGTGTATTACCTTTAATTAAACATTTATTAGAAAATAATAATCGGGTAATTTATCAAAATTTATTTGAAGGTAAAATGAAATTATTGGTTAGTAAAAAGTCCCCATTAGCTGAAAAAACATTTGTAACACCACAACAAATCGTAAAAGAAACACTGATTGTTTATAATGGTGAATACATCCAATGGTTTAAAAGTAATTTTTATAAAAAGTTTGGTGTTATGAATGAATTATTTTCATCCACCAATGTTGATACATTAAAGAAAGCAGTCGATGAAAACTTAGGTGTTTCATTTGTACCGGATTGTCAAGGT
>NZ_JBALOS010000376.1:1416-1634 GCF_036962765.1 Neobacillus drentensis | reverse complement strand
ACCTACAATTTTAGTGATGATGTTACGTTATTAGAAATAGTAGATTACGAAGCAGTAAAACTCCCATTTGTTTGGATTATGTCCAGTAAAAAACATAATTCAAGAATGATTAGAGACTATATAACGATATTGAAAGAGGCTTTTAATTCAAATTGATTTGTAATAAAGTGGATGATTATTAACATCTTCAATCTGAAGGGATAGAAGTACAATAAAAC
>NZ_JBALOS010000376.1:1134-1309 GCF_036962765.1 Neobacillus drentensis | reverse complement strand
TTAGAAAGTTGATAAACTCACCAACATCATTGTGTTGTTACACTCCACACATGTTGAGTGCGTAGTGCAGATAGCCTTAGACAAGCGACCACCAATCGAGTAAGGAAGTAGACATCAATGACTAGCCTAATTGAAGGGTGTTGTGTATGGTATATATTTCAAATTTAAATAAAAA
>NZ_JBALOS010000376.1:0-1054 GCF_036962765.1 Neobacillus drentensis | reverse complement strand
GTGAACCGTACCATAAATAGGTGTGGTTCTTATTTTTCGACATTGGTTTTGATATTTATTGCGGTGAAAAAAAAAAATAATCATTTTAAATTAGATGTTTTTAAAATATAACAAAATGGTCGACTTTGAATGGGGCTTATCCTATACCTTCTTCATTTCCCTGCATAAACTAAAGATAAGAAAAAATTTGAAGTAGCATTTTCAGTACAAACCTCGAATCTATCAGAGGACATGATGGGTACTCAAAAGTAATTGAATAGTAACTATTTTGAGTCTGAAATTTATTTTTAAAATTTAATGGTTTTATAGGAATGTATTTATTAATTGCCTCATTAGTGCGGTGAAGAGTGGTACCACAAAATAGCTGCGGTTTTTATATTAATTCTTTATAAGCTTGTATTGGATAATTAAATCAATTATTGTTGGAAAATTTTGTTTGCTAGAAAGAGAAAGGAGACTTATCATGTCATATAATAAATGGTATATATATGAAGCCTTGCTAGAGGAGTCAGGTCTAAAGGAACTTATTCCGGAAACGTATAAATTTACAAAAGATAACCTTTTTAAAATGTTAGAGATACACAATGAAATTATTATTAAACCTATTTATGGATTAGGAGGTAAGGGAGTTAGAAAAGTAATAAAAATGGATAATGGAGCATTTAAAATTCATCACGAGAACGTGAAAAGTATCATAGAAGATAAAAATTCGCTTTATGACCATTTAAAAGATATAGAGGCAAAACGAAAAAAAACCTTTATTATTCAAAAATGTATTTCTTTAGCGAAAATTAATGGGAGGCCCATTGACTTTAGATATATTGTACAACGAAAAAAAGGAACAACTGATTGGATGGTTACAGGAAAATATGCAAAGGTTGCTCGTGAAGACTATATTGTGACAAACTTTAAAAGTGGAGGAGATACTTTATCTATTAACGAAGCTTTTAAAAAATCTAGTATCAAAGATGTTAACATGATGGAGACGTTACAAGTATTAGATCAGGTTTCAATATTGGCAACAGCATGTATATCAAAACATTTTAAGAACCAA
>NZ_JBALOS010000375.1:1275-1444 GCF_036962765.1 Neobacillus drentensis | reverse complement strand
TCAATATACTATTAACTTTAAACATAGCCTAATATTTATTAATTCAGGAACTTCATTATACCAATTAGTAATAAAAAAATTATTTTCTAAATTTAAAAACCACCATATTTTATTCTCCATTTTAATTAGCTATCTATACTCTGTATTGTCATTTCTTATTGAACTAAAC
>NZ_JBALOS010000375.1:0-1236 GCF_036962765.1 Neobacillus drentensis | reverse complement strand
ATAGATAATTGATTGACGTCAGAGGATGTTACTCGCTTTGAATTTTGGAAGTCTTCATTGATGACTGGCTTTATTTTAGAAATATAGACAGGGTCATGGATATAACAGTTCATTTCTTCATTTAAATGAAACGAGCGCGAATCAAAATTTACGGTCCCTACCATCAATACGTTTTTATCAATCAAGAATACTTTACCGTGTATCACTCCCTTTTTATAACCGTAGACTTCTATTCCCTGTTCTAATGCTTTTCGAATATATGGATACGCTGCCGCTTTAACTAACAGTGCATCCGAATGAGGTGAGAAGAGAATTTTGACACGAACTCCTCTTTTTCTTGCATCCACTAATGCGTTCCAAATAGTTCTGTCTTTTGGTATAAAATAAGGTGTTACTATAATGATGGACTCTTTTGCTTGTTGAAACAGCATTGCATAATCTTGCCCAAGTTTTTCTCCGCTGTAATATGCAGTAAAACGATGCGAGGTTGCTCCCTTTACCTTTGTCGCGCTATGTATCGGTATCGGTTGCTCTGTGTTTTTCTTCCAGTCTAACACAAATTGATGTTTTAGATCTTGAACTCCTTCTCCTTGTATTCGAAGGTGATAATCTCTCCAGTGACCGAGTTTTACTTTTTCTCCTAAATACTTCCTGCCGATGTTAAATCCGCCAATGTACCCAACCCTTCCATCAATAATTGAAATACGGCGATGATTCCGACGATCCAAAGAAGCAAAAAGATAAGGAAAAGCAGGGTTATTGTAATAAGTAAAATGCACTCCTGCTTTAACCAATAATTCTCTTTCCTTTGGCTTTAGTAAAATTCCACCAAGTCTGTCCACTGCATAATATACTTCTACACCTTCCTGGCTTTTTTGCCTCAATAAATCTAGAAACTGATGACTTACTTTATCATCAGCAATAGAGAAAAAGTTGATATGCACGTAATGTTTTGCTTTCCTTATATCTGAGAATAATTGATTGTTTAACTGTTTCCCGTCCGTATACATAGTAATATTACTTTGACGAATCGGGTATTGAATAGGCTGCTGTTCAAAAACCATCCTTTTTTCGGCTGCTGTTCTGTCAATTTTACCCCAAACAAGCAAAACATAACATGCGCCGATAAATACAATTAGGAGTACTTGAAGGATTTTCAGTATTTTTTTCAGCATATTTAATCTCCTTTATATATTATCGTTTTCATTCTGTTAGTTTTTGTTTTCGGGACAAAAC
>NZ_JBALOS010000374.1:0-3628 GCF_036962765.1 Neobacillus drentensis | reverse complement strand
GGATAGTTGAACAGTAGTCACAGCTTTTAAAATTAAATTCCTATTATTTTGTTGTCCTAAATAAGTAAAATCGTCCATAAATATACTGTGGATATGTTAAGACTTTAATTAGGATAGGAGTGAATAGGCAATTATGAAACAAACGATGCGGGTCCTTATTTCTGGTGCAAGCATTGCCGGTCCGGCACTCGCTTACTGGCTTCATCGTCATGGATTCGACGTGACTGTAATAGAACGTGCTCCAGCATTGCGCGCGGGTGGTTTCGGGGTTGATATCCGTGGTGCAGCCATTTCCGTGCTTAAGGGGATGGGTATACTCGATCAAGTTCGTGCAGCTGACACGAACATGACTGGTGTTTACTTTGTGAACAGTAAGTACAAGATCCAAGGTCAAATAAGCGAAGCAGGTATGGGGAACCAGCATGGTCTGGACATCGAAGTCATGCGAGACGATCTAAGTAACATTTTGTACGATTTAACCAAAGATACTGTTGATTACATTTGGGGCGATTCGATTACCGCTATAAATGAGACTGAAGCTGGTGCAGAAGTTCAATTTATTCATGGCAAGCCACAGACATTTGACCTTGTCATCGGTGCAGACGGGCTTCATTCTAATGTACGCACCTTAACTTTTGGAGATGAAGCACAGTTTAAACGGACGCTTGGCTGTTATATCTCGATTTTCACTCTCGAGAATTACCTCAACCTCGACCACCGCCAACTTTTATATACGATACCGGGCAAAACTGTAGGTATGTATAGCGCTCGTGACAATACCGAAGCAAGGGGTATGTTCTTGTTCCAATCAGAGGCATTGAAGCACGACCGCAATGATACAGAATCTCAAAAGGAACTAGTAGAAAATGCCTTCTTAGGCGATTCAGGTTGGGAAACCTCGCATCTACTCAAAACCATGAAAGATGCGACAGACTTTTATTTTGACGAGGTTTGCCAGATTCACATGCCGACATGGTCAAAAGGGCGGATTACATTGGTAGGCGATGCGGCGTATGGTCCATCTCCTCTATCAGGTCAAGGATCTAGCCTGGCGCTTGTCGGGGCTTATGTATTAGCTGGTGAACTTAAAGCTGCAGATGGCGATTTCGCCCGTGCATTTGTTGCCTACGAACAAAAAATGAGGAAGTTTGTTGAGAAAAATCAAAAAATAGGACTAATAGCTGCCGGGAGTATGATTGAAAAATCAAACTTCAAAATCATTCTACGCAATTTAATGTTGCACATACCCCCGATTATGATCGTACAAATTAAGATGATTTCAAAAATGATAGCCAAAGCTGCTAACGGGATCGAGCTGAAAGATTATTGATATGGATTTATTGGTTGGAGGGTTACTACCAACAAGTGACACGATCAAAAAAGACTGTCTATTTTCAGTAACCATATAAAATCCGAACAAATTTCTGTTTAGCCAGCTAAGCGCAAACATGCCCTTAAGCCCTTTTAAAATATTTTTAGTCTTCCGCAAGCCGGCGCGATTCTTTAGCAGGGAGCGCTTTCTTTATTGAGTTAAACAATGAACGGCAGCAGCAAGAAAACTTTTGTGGATGGTCAAGTCATATGTAACATTTGGACACAGCAGATTTGAACAAGATCGTGAAGAAATGTACTTAAAGTAACGGGTGCAAGAGTTGAAGATTGGGCTGCTACGGCTGCCCCTTTTTCTTGTTCCACTAATGAAGCAGGATCCTAGGAAATTTTAGCTATCGGTGTGGTAAAGGTGACTTAAAAATGACCTAATTAATCTTAGGGTTTTATTGAACCAAGGGGTAAAGTAAGGATGTTGCGATAGCGGGTTTGAAAAATTAAATACCTTGAAGACCACTTGTGTTTCACCCCAATAAAAAAGCACCCGATTATTCGGATGCATACTTAATTATTCCGTGTAAATAAACTGAGTATTCTCTTTGTACATATTCTCTTAATTTAATTTTTTGTTCTATTTCTAAAGCTCTAACCAATTCTTGAATCTTTTTTTCATCTTCTTTTGTAGTAGGAATCTCTAATGAAAACATATTACCTCGACTACCATTTAATAATCTTTTTAATAACTCAACTTTATTCATTGGGTCATCCCCTTTAGCTGTTATATTCGACATAAAGTGGACTTTTTCCTTGGAATATCTTATATTGTTTCAAGTTTTACCGACTTTCCACTAAAAGCATCTGATTACAGGTAATCTGACAGAAATGGTAGCTTTTTTTATTAGCTTTTTTTATACCCACCTTCTACCAATCTAATCATATCACGCCCTGAGGTCTTTTCTGTTTCATGATAACCTTCTTCATCACGCAAACTCAAGTACCAGTTGCTATCGCCATCTTCATTTAGCCTATATAACTTATTGGTAAAAACATTAGTATAAAAATCTCCATTTCTTAGCCTCATAATATCCCACCTCTAATGTATATAAACTGTATTATGCCCAAGATAACCACCTGGAGTCATTAGACATATAAAGTCCAAAAATCCCATGGATATACAAGGAAAAGACGTGACAATCAAGGGCGTAGGGACAAAACGTGTAAAGTATGTAAAGTAAGGAATGCCTGCAGCTGAATTTTTCCTTATTCAGCTAACGGAGCAGTTTAGTTGAAGAAGAAAAAACGTTTAATGGTATTTTTGACTCAAATTGCGAAAAAAAATGAACTGTACTATGAAGACAGTTCAATTAATAAGTATTTTATTTTTTAAGAGGGGAAATGACATTGTTATAAAAAAATCTTTCCCATTTAGCTAACAAACCGTTTCCATTTTCACCACGTTGTATTTTCATTTCGTGGTTCTTATGAAATTCTGCTATTCGTTTATTATGTTCTTTATGCCATTGATGGAGAGCAACTTGTTTCATTTTTATTCTCCTCTCGTTTAATACCTTAATTATATAGCTCTAGTTGAAAATTACAAAGTGAATTTAGCCACAAAAATTAACATAAAGATGTTAAACAGATGGAGAAAATTATGCAATGAGAATGGGAGTACGATATTCGAAATTGAACCTGTAAGATGAAGAACAACAATGTCGTAATACGAGGATATTGTGTACTTCTTGTTCAACTAACGAAGCAGTTTAGTGTAAGAAGGATTCCATCACCGTCATAGAATAGCTTAAGAATCTTTAAAGATTAGAGGTGAATAAATAATGAAACATAACCAATATCAGGAAGTTATGAATAATACAAAGTGGGAAGAAATTCGAGAAGCAATGCTCGATTCCCCCAATGTTCACCAATGGAGAACGAAAGATATTGAAACGGGCTACATTTGCCCTTGGGATGGTGAATGGTTTTATCATTTCAAAATTGAAGGTGTAGTAGATAGTTATAAAACCATTGAGTGGCTAGAGATAACGGCGGAAACCGAAAAAATGAGGAAAGAGGTTTTAGAAATCCTTCAGAACATCCACGTTGCAGGAGAGGTGCTTGATAATGCGATTAGGGTCTACGGGTATGTTGAAATGGGTAAATCTGTTGACTGTCTTTAAAAATCCTTCTTCAACTACCATGAAAATAAGTTTCCTTTAGACATGAAAAAAGACAATACTTAAGAAGACCCTGCTCAATCGTCAAAAAAAAGAGGAGGGCGTGACTGGATTAAGGTCAGTAT
>NZ_JBALOS010000373.1:0-1836 GCF_036962765.1 Neobacillus drentensis | reverse complement strand
GATAACGCTTTCATTAGAAGAGCAAAGGATATGCTTAATACCAACTTAGAAAATGTACTTAAACTTGACGAGATATGTAAAGAGCTTGATTTATCGAAATTTAAGTTTATCAGATTATTCAAGGCTCATACTGGAATTTCACCATACCAATACTTTCTTAACTGCAAGATAGAACGTGCAAAGCAGTTAATAGAAAAAAATGGAGATATTTATTCAGTAGTAGCTGAATGTGGTTTTGTTGATTTATCTCATTTAAATAAACACTTTAAAAGCGTATATGGAACCACAGCATTTGAATATATGTCACATTTAAATTGAGAAGAAGTTTTTTAGTCAATGAAATTTAAGGTGGGATATCCTATGAAAAAATCCAATATTTTTTTCTTTGAAAGAAAATTTCCAAGTGCAAATATGATCCTTATTAAGGATCAGCTCCCGATCCTTATTGATACTGGTTTTGGGAGTGATGCGAAAGAAACAGAGCAATTAATTAAAAAAGCAGGCGTTTTACCAGAAGAATTACACCTTATTGTGAACACGCACTACCATAGTGACCATGTAGGAGGCAATTTTCATCTTCAAAAAAATTATGGTGTTACGATTGCTGCTCATAAATGGGACGCCGATTTAATAAATTCTTATGACCCTGAAGCCTGTAGTGCAGAATGGTTAGATCAGCCTGTAGAACCTTATCGAGTCGACACAAAGCTCAGAGATAACGATGAGATTAACACAGGAAGTAGAACCTTGAGAGTCTTGCACACACCGGGACATACGTTAGGGCATATTTCTTTATATGAACCTGAAGAAGAAACATTAATTTGCGGGGATCTCTTTCACAAAAATGATATCGGATGGTTAAATATCTTTCGAGAGGGTGTTTCATCTATCCAACGATCTATGGAAAGTTTGGATCGGTTGTCGATGCTCCGGATTCAACATGCATATTCAGGACATGGACCTCAAATGGAGAATCCTATGTCTGCCATTGATGCAGCAAGGAAACGGTTTGAAAAGTGGCTCAAGTTGCCAGAAAAAGTTTCATGGCATGCCTGCAAGAGGATTTTTTCATTCACATTAATCATAAAAAATGGATTAAAAAAAGAAGAAATCGATAACTACCTACTAAAGTGTGGTTGGTTCCAAGATTTTGCAAATTATTCTTTCCAGCTTCAGCCAGAAGAATTTATTCAAATCCTGCTCGATGAAATGATTCGTTCCGGAGCAGCAAGCTGGCACAATAATCATTTCATCGCCTCCACCCCATACCAAACACCACAAAAGAACTGGATGAATGAGAACATAAAGCCGAAAGATTGGAAACCTCAAGATTTTCTCACATAACTAAATGTAATATTCGATTATTATTAACCATTCCGTATAAAACCTTCAGGAGGAGATTTATATGCCATTAAAAGTAGGAGATATAATTACGTTTGAACGGACTTTTACAGTAAGGGATGTTGAATTATTTACAGAGATTTCAGGTGATGAAGGAATTCATCATATAACCCCAAATGAACAGGGAAGACTTGTAGTTCAAGGGTTATTAACGGCAGCTCTACCAACCAAAGTAGGTGGAGATGCAAACGTGTTGGCACGTACTATGAATTTTGAGTTTTTAAGACCTGTGTTTACGGGGGATACAATCATTTGTGGAGTTAAAATTGAAAAATACGAAAGGCAAGAAAATAATAGAACAGCTATTTTGGCATCCTTTTTATGTAAAAATCAGAATGAAAAAGAAGTATTAAAAGGGAATTTTTCAGGTGTAATACTTTAAATTCCTTATACCTTCTTCAACTAACGTGTGCAAGAGTTAAAGATTGGGATGGC
>NZ_JBALOS010000372.1:0-1198 GCF_036962765.1 Neobacillus drentensis | reverse complement strand
TTTTTTTTCCTTTTCATTTATTTAATTTAATAACCAGAGAAAATGATACTGATTAAAATAATAGCTAATTGTCAATTTATATTTTCTTCGAATTATGGGGATATTATTCTCTGATAGAAAAAATAAGAAGATTTTTTAGAGGAAAACGCCATAAATAATGTTTCCTTTTCAGTATGTAAATGTATTTATAATTTAATGGAAAGGGTCGTAGTCCATGACAAAGAGAATTACAGTCTTTATCATATTGATTGCAATTCTATTATTCACAACAGGCTGCTGGAACCGTCGTGAATTAAATGAACTTGCCATCACTCTAGCCATGGGAATCGATCGTAACACGGATGGTCAATATCTTGTAACGGCTCAAGTGGTAATTCCAGGGGAAATAACCGAAAAAGCAAGAGGGAGTTCACCAGTAATCATCTTTCAGGCAAAGGGGGCTACCGTCCTTGAGGCAATACGAAAAATGACCAAAGAGGCTCCTAGGAAAATTTATCCTTCACATCTCAGAATCCTAGTGATTGGAGAGGCATTGGCAAAAGAGGGAATCGGGAAACCATTAGATGTACTGTCAAGAGATTGGGAAGTGAGGTCGGATTTCTATATTGCTGTAGCTAAGGGAAGGAAGGCAGAAGACATACTAAAGGTGCAAACCTCTTTAGAAAAAATGCCTGCCAATGAATTGTTTAACACACTTGAAGTATCAGCAAAAGCATGGTCAGCAACTAGATATGTGACGTTAGATGAACTGATTGCAAATATGGTAAGTGAAGGGAAAGAGCCTGTGTTAACTGGTATCCATGTAAAGTTAGAAGGCGATAAAGAAACTTCCTTCAGCAAACAAAATGTAGAAACGAGCAATCCATCCGCTAGGTTGTATTTTCAAGAATTAGCGGTTTTTGATGGAGATAAATTAATTGGCTGGTTAAATGAGCTTCAAAGTAAAACTTATACGATTGTGACAAATAATGAATTTGGTTCTGTCGCGAATGTTTCATGTTCAAAGCACGGAAAATTCGTTTATCAAATAACGAATTCAGAAACAAAGGTAAAGGGGAAGATACGCCATGGAAATCCTGAAATTGATGTTGCTGTCCAGGTAGAGGGTAAGGTAGCAGATGTAGAATGCGATATCAATTTGAAAAGTTCAAAATCAATAGTTAAGTTGGAGAAAATCTATGAAAAAGAAACGAAAAAA
>NZ_JBALOS010000371.1:1432-2790 GCF_036962765.1 Neobacillus drentensis | reverse complement strand
CTTTAAAGAATTTAGAATTTGGTATGATAGCTGCAAGACTTAAATACTCGATACGGATCCGTCAAAGTAAAACTACTAATGCACAAAAGGCAAGAATATTATGGGAAAGCATATCAAGTGTTATTGAAACCAATCCTAAAACTTATGATATTGCTATTAGTTATGCACAGGGAGTTCCGACGTTCTATGTTGCAGAAAAAATAAACGCAAAGGAAAAATTTTCTTGGGTAAATGTTAGCTATAGATTAAGCGGAATAGATATAGAATTTCAAAAAAAATTTTATAATAAATACAAAAAAATAGTGTCTGTTTCAGACTCGGCTAAAGAGATATTCTTAGAAACCTTCCCCTATTACAAGAACAAAATGGAAGTAATTTATGATATAAATAACCCGCAATTTATCTTAAATATGGCGGATTTAGGAAATGGGTATGATGATCAATTTGATGGGCTACGTATTCTCACAATAGGTAGGCTTGCCAATCAAAAAGGATATGATATTGCACTTTCCGCTTGTCTGAAGCTTAAACAAAGTGGGATTAAGTTTAGATGGTATGTATTGGGGAAAGGTAGTTTAAAAGAAGAAATTAAGCGGTTTATTGAAGAGAATGATTTATCAGAACATTTTAGATTATTAGGTGTAACTGATAATCCGTATCCATATATCAAACAATCTGATATCTATGTTCAAACGTCTAGATTTGAAGGCTTTGGTCTAGCTATTGCAGAAGCACGTATGTTGAATGTACCGGTAGTGACTACCAGGTTTGATGCAGTTTATAACCAAATGATAGATGGGAAAAATGGGCTAGTTGTAGGCATGAATGCAGATGAGGTATACAATGGTGTATTACGATTAATTAATGATCAACAATTCAAAGAAAGCATTGTTAAGTACTTGAGTTTTGAGAAAAAGGGAAATGTTGAAGAAATAGAAAAATTTTATGAACTGATTGGTTGAAATTAAACTGAAAGTGAGTTAATGATTATGAAGAAAAAGGTAATATTCATGTTAATAAATATGAATGTTGGAGGAACTGAAAAGGCTTTACTTAACATGCTTTCGGAGATGCCTAAAGAAAAGTTTGATGTAACTTTATTTATGTTGGAGGAATATGGGGGGTTTTTAAATTTTATACCTAAAGGAATTAAAGTTCAATATTATAAAGATTATAAGAATATTAAAGGTATTCTAAATAACCCCCCTCGCATAACTGCATTAGAACTTTTAAAAGAAGGTAAGTTAACAAAAGCAGTTAGCTTAATATTTTTGCATATAGTTTCAAAATTAATGCGAGAAAGAAACATTTTTTTTAAATATATTTTAAAATCTTATCGTGTTGAAGAAGAGGAATAT
>NZ_JBALOS010000371.1:0-1423 GCF_036962765.1 Neobacillus drentensis | reverse complement strand
ATATGATATAGCTATTGCTTATGATGGACCAATGGACTTCATAAGCTATTTTATTTTAAAGAAAATAAAAGCAAAAAAGAAAATCCAATGGATTCATTTTGATGTCACTAAAATTGGATTTAATTCACAATTTGCTGCTAAAGTATATGGTCATTATGATAAGGTTTTTGTTGTTTCAAAGGAAGCAAAAGAGAAGTTGGTAAATATGGTGCCGACTATAAAAGATAAAACAGAGGTTTTTTCAAATATTGTTTCATCAAAGTTAATATTAAACCAATTAAAAAAAGGGAAGGGCTTTAAAGATACATTTAACGGCTTAAGGATCTTAACGGTTGGTAGACTAACTATAGAAAAAGGACAGGATTTGGGAATTAAAGTATTAGCTAGATTAATTGACGAAGGTTACAATGTGAAATGGTACTGTGTAGGAGAAGGAAATTTAAGAGGAAATTATCAAAAGTTAGTAGGTAAGTATAATCTACAAGAAACATTTATTTTTCTAGGTTCAGATCCTAATCCTTATCCTTACATCGATCAATGTGATATTTATGTTCAACCATCGAGACATGAAGGTTACTGCATATCGCTTGCGGAAGCTAGGTGCTTAGGTAAGCCTATTGTTACTACCGAATTTACTGGAGCAAGAGAACAGATAAAAAATGGTGAAACTGGAATAATTGTTGGAGTAAATGAAGATGAGATATACAACGCAGTAGTAAATTTGATAAATAATTATGATTTACGTATGAAGTTTTCAAATAACTTGGTAAAGGAAAAATTTGACTCCTCAATAGAAGTAAAGAAGCTAAGTAGTATTTAATAAGATTGTTATTTAAATTTTTCCTAATTCATAATACGCAAATAATAAAAAATAACAGTAAGATAAATACATTTTTAGAACTTTGACCCACTATGAATTTAAAATAGAAAGAGGAGTAACGTTGAATACTATAAGTATAATTGTCCCAATTTATAATGTAGAACAATTTTTACCTAACTGTATAGATTCTATTTTAATACAGTCATTCACCGATTTTGAACTTATACTTGTAAATGATGGGTCTACTGATAGAAGTGGTGAAATATGTGACTTATATGCAAGAATGGATAATCGGATAAAAGTGATACATAAGCCAAACGGTGGAGTATCTTCAGCTCGTAATAAAGGCATTGATATCTCTAAAGGAAACTATATAGCATTTGTAGACCCAGACGATACTATTGAACCAAAAATGTATGATGTTTTATTACAATCAGCACTAAGATATAAGGCCGATATTGTTGTTTGTCCTTATAAAGCGATAAATTTAATCGATAACACGGTGACTATTTCATCTGTTTGGAAGAATGTTAATTGTGCTTTGAGTAAAGAAAAAATCAACCAATATCTTCTGCCGTTGATATTGGTTGATAAGACATATAG
>NZ_JBALOS010000370.1:0-3443 GCF_036962765.1 Neobacillus drentensis | reverse complement strand
ATTTTTAACATTGTGATTGAAGCGGAAGGGGATTTTTCAGGTGTAATACTTTAAATTCTTTATACTTTCTTCAACGAAAGGGTGCGATAGTTCAATAAGAAGTTTAAAAATAAACAGCCTGTATCAATGTTTACTTGATAATCATTGATACAGGCTTTATCTATCGGAATTTAATTGTGCTTATAAATATTTAACTTTAGGGTCCTTCTTTTTTAAAATTTAAATTCTATACCGTTTTCTATATAGATTGTGTTTTGTAATCCGGTTTGGTTTACCAGATATTCAAATACATTTTTTGCTGTGCTTCTGATCATCACGCTCAGAGATAAGTTGTTAAACACTCGTGCATAGGAGCGGATTATCAACGTATCATTTTCTTTAAACAGATGATAATAGACGGTTTCTTTCTGCATTTTCGAAAAACAGTGGATAAATAGATATTCATCTGTTGGTTCGATTCCTTTTATCAAAAGTTCTTTTTGAACTAATCGTTTTATTTCCGCGATTTGTTTCTCTGATAAATTAATTCTCATACCAGCTTCACCATCTTATTTTTTGTTCTGCATTCAATCTATTTTCATTATACGAAAGTGCGAGTTCGCCTGCCACAAAACGGAAGCGATACCTTTTTTCATTATTGAATTGTTTAAACATCCATTTTATTGTGATGCTGACCTTATCCGTGATTTCAATTTCAATAAACGACTCTATTACTAACGAGTGCATTTGTTTAAGATCAAGGCTGTCATTTGGGGTAGCCTTTTTCTTATTCAACTAAATGGGAGTTGAAAAGGTTGTGATTAGGTAAGGTTATTTTCCGAAAATTGGATAGTAGCAAATTTAAAATATTGCTATAGACTTCATCAAATGGTACACTTATAGTATGAACTATTTGAATTTTCTCATTAACAAACATATATGACATACAGATTCGAGTCTTTAGACAGTCGCTTAAAGAGCTATCTTTAAGCCGTTCTAAAGGCTTTTTTGTTGTTTCCGCAAGTTTGAACGCTAGTAAAAATCATTAAAATATTGAAGGTGATGGAATGAAACTTGCATTGCAAAGGCTGCGAAGGAATGTGTTGTGGTGCCGTCCTAACTCAAATGAACGAAAGAATATTCTGTTTAAAGAGGAGACAGTAATACTATGATTATTGAAACAGATATATCTCTAGAAGGAAATTCAATTTCGCTTATTCCTCTCGAGGTGAAGCATAAAGAACAATTATTTGAAGCTTTAAAAAGCCCTGAAGTATGGAAATATTCCTGGCGAAAAGTTACCACTGTGGAGGATATAGAGCAAATAATAATGATAGCTGTTAATAATAAAAAAGACGGGAAACATATACCTTTTATTGTTAAGGATAAACTGACAGGACAAGTATTAGGGACAACTCAAATTTGTGGTATTGATAAAGTAAATCGTAATGTGGAAATAGGTTGGACTTGGCTTTCACCAAAAGTTTGGAGAACAAAAGTAAACACAGAATGTAAATTCTTATTACTTAAGTATTGTTTTGAAGAATTAAAAGTAAATCGTGTCCAATTTTCAGTTAGTGGAGAAAACTTACGTTCTCAAAAAGCTGTTGAACGAATAGGAGCAACAAAAGAGGGAACTTTTCGTAAACATAGAGTAAAGGCAGACGGAACCATTCAAGACAATATATTTTACAGTATTATTAATGATGAATGGGAGTCAGTAAAAGAAAGATTGATTTATTTATTAGAGAAAGCATACAACGAAGCAGGTTAACTGAAGAAGGAAAGGTCACCCATTATGAGGAATATACTTTTAGGAAACTCAAAAGAAAGGGCGTGTTTGTTATGTTTAATTTTATTATGGTGTCCCTTGAACATATTGATAGAATAATAGGTTTGTGGTTGGCACTACTAAAGGAATTGGGCGAATTGAATTCTCCTCAAGAGGAACATCTTATGGAAACTTCGACAAGGGAGTATTTACAAACAGCACTATCAAACAATGAATTTATATCCTATATGGCAGAAAAGAATGGGAAACCCGTAAGTATCAGTGGTATGGTTTTATTTAAAAGACCACCATATCTAGAGAATCTTCAAGGGATTGAAGCCTATATTCTTAATATGTACACTGTCCCTATGTATCGTAGTAATGGTTTGGCAAGAAGATTGCTTGAACAATGTATTGATGAAAGTAAAACAAGTGGAGTTAAACGAATTTGGTTACACGCATCTAAGGATGGCGAACCACTATATAAAAAAATGGGTTTTACCAATAAAGATAGTGAAATGGAACTGTTTCTATAGACCGATTTGTTATTCAACTAAGGGTGTAAGAGTCAAGGACAAGGGCTGTGTAGATGCAACCTTTTCTAAATGTACTAACGGTCAAGTTAGTTTGGATATTCCACAGTATCATTTTGTCGGTTCATACACCCTATTTTCACACACGGTTAGGATAAGGAAATACAAGCAAACCAAGAAAGGTGTTGGAAGCAAATGATGCGAGAGCGTTTGGCAGAAGCTATTTTACTACGTGAAGATGGACGGGCCAAGGAAGATCCAGCTATTTTGGAGGAAGCCCGAACGCTCCTTTTAGACTTGGCAACAGCCTACCCAGATGACGCTGAGGTCAATTTTCAGACAGCAGTTGCTCTTGACAATTCAGGATTAGAGATAGAGGCTATTCCTTTCTACGTGCGTGCTCTTGAGCTGGGGCTTTCTGAATCAGATCTTGAAAGGGCCTTACTTGGCTTGGGGAGCACTTATCGTTGTTTAGGATATTATATTCAAGCTGAGGAAACATTACGTCGAGGTGTAAAAGAATTTCCTCAAAACCGGGCCATCCAAGTACATCTCGCGATCGCCCTTTATAATAAGCAGGGTTACAAGGAAGCGATAGAAATCCTTTTGACCAATTTGATGGAGACAACCTCTGACGAAAAGCTTCAATATTTCAAACGCGGTATTATATACTATTCGCAACACCTTGATGAAACTAAGAAATGATAAGCATATAAGGAGGTTGTTTTTATGGTAATACAATCAAATATGACTTCTAAGGCTATTACCGAAGTGTGGGAAGATACTGTAGAAGTTTTTCAAAAATACAATGTACCAATTATAGAAAAGACATTACAAGTATTAGTTAACGACAACATTCTTCAACTTTTATTAATTGAATTAAATAATTTTGTAGGTAGTTCCACAGCAACTTGTATACAAGGTGGCTGACAGATGCCATCTAAAAGGGAGTAGGTTACTCCTTTGATACATATTTGCATCAAGTAAGAGTTGCGTTTACTTTAATAAAGAATTTTATCATTGGGGTATTTATGGGTTTTTGTGAAGATATACGAGAAATGGTTGGGAATTCTCCACTAATAATTGTTCGACCAAGTGTAGCTATTATTAATAAGAACGGAGAAATTTTATTAATTAGATATGCAGGTGCAACTTGGGGG
>NZ_JBALOS010000369.1:2790-3088 GCF_036962765.1 Neobacillus drentensis | reverse complement strand
ATGAGTGGGCAGGATTAATTGGGCAGTTTAAAAAAACTTTTTGGGTCTGCTGTTCGTGATGAGTTTGACACACATGTAAAAAGCCTTCAATTAACTTTATTTGAAGGTTTTTTATCATCATAATATATATTATTGCCATGCTGTCATGATTACACCGATAGCAATAAGTGCTACTCCCATTCCATTTACCAAGCTCAGCTTTTCACCGAAAAATAAAATAGCTAACAGTGTAGCAAACACTACGCTCAACTTGTCAACAGGTGCTACTTGAGACACTTTTCCTACTTTTATGGCCATA
>NZ_JBALOS010000369.1:2565-2754 GCF_036962765.1 Neobacillus drentensis | reverse complement strand
CTATACCACTCAATACAATGAATAGTAAAGTTCTCTTTTCCTCGATTATAGCCGGTATCTTACCTAAATTCCCCTCGAAAATGACCACGCCCATTAAAAAGATTGCCATAATGATTGCTCTAATGGCCGTCGCGGTGTTGGCATCAATATTTTGTAGACCTAATTTTCCAAATATGGACACTAATGCAG
>NZ_JBALOS010000369.1:0-2527 GCF_036962765.1 Neobacillus drentensis | reverse complement strand
TTTACTATCATGTTATGTTTCGACTAGAAAACTATAATTCCTTTTATAAGGATGGTTTTCATTCAAATATCGAAATAGCTGAATTTTAATTAATATTTAATTATACATTAATAGGATTTTTAAGTTGAAGGCCTATACTTAACCTGTCCTCAATAAATTGAGGGGACAATTTTTTAAGAAGAAATACATTAACGTTAAAAATAAATATTTTTTAAGGTAGGAATCATATGTCACATTTTGTCTTGTCCATTTTTGATATTCTTACAAGCCTTGGGTATTTAGGAATTGCCCTTGGATTAATGGTAGAAGTAATCCCAAGTGAAATTGTATTAGCATATGGTGGTTACTTGATTTCAATAGGAGAAATTTCGTTCCCAGGAGCCGTGATAGCAGGTACAATTGGTGGAATTATAGCCCAATGGTTTCTATATTGGTTAGGTTGTTATGGGGGCAGACCATTTTTAAATAAATATGGAAAATATATATTCATTCGCCCACATCATGTTGATGTTGCAGAGCAATGGTTCATCAAGTATGGAACAGGTGTTATTTTTACCGCACGGTTTATTCCTGTTGTAAGGCATGCCATTTCCATTCCTGCGGGTATTGCAAAGATGTCTTTTGTGAAATTTACCACCTATACGGTTCTTGCCATTATACCCTGGACCGTCCTATTTCTTTATCTAGGAATGACACTAGGTACAAAATGGCAACAAATTAACCAGGCAGCAAAACCATTTGTAACACCGGCAATAATTATCGCAGTCATTTTAACACTCGGTTATGTATTTTTAAAATGGAAAAATAAAAAGAGGGATGTTCCTACTAGTAAATAAACATTCACATATGAGGTGAAATAAGTATGAATGACAATGAGAAGGAAAAAATTCTAATACTTTCGGCCACATTTGGAGATGGACATAAACAGGTAGCAAATGCCATAAATGAAGCAATCGAATTTACCCAACCAAATGTTGAGCCGATTATTTTAGACGTTATGGAGTGGCTTCATCCTTCTCTATATCCTGTAAGTAATTACTTGTACAGGCGGATTATTAAAAAATTTCCTCAAGTGTATGGCTATCTATATAAAAGAACACGCGAAAAAAATTCTTTCTCTGTTAGATTAAATACTCTCTTTACAGTGGGAATGGGATCAATGCTTGAAATATTGGAAAAAATTAATCCTTCCGTGGTTGTGAGCACATATCCGTTTGCATCAAGTATCATGTCAAAATTAAAGGAACAAGGTCTCATAGATATCCCTTTCGTGACTATTATTACAGATTATACTGACCATTCTTTCTGGATTCATCCATATACGGATCAATATATCGTAGGATCCAATCAGATTCGGGATCGTTTGATTTGTCTCGGCGTAGAAAGTAATAAAATTAATGATACAGGAATACCGATTTGTCAAAAATTTGTGAAGCAACAATCACGGGCGATTCTCGCAACAAAATATGCTCTCAAGTCTAACCAATTTACAATACTTGTAATGGGTGGTGGTGAAGGATTTATAGAGAAAGGTTTAACAACCTTTAAAACTTTTGAAGGACTCGATTCACAGATACAATTGATTATTATTTGTGGACGTAATAAGAGATTACAAAAACAACTAGAAGAGGAATTAAAGACCTCTAAACATAATATCCTCGTCACAGGCTTTTGTGAAAGTGTAAATGAGTTGATGGCCATTTCCGACCTATTAATATCTAAACCTGGAGGAATAACGATAACCGAGGCAATGGCCATGGAGCTTCCTTTATTAATATACAATCCCCTGCCAGGACAAGAAGAAGATAATGCGACTTTTTTAGTAGATGCAGGGCTTGCATTCAGGGCGGAAAACGAAAAAGAACTAATCTCTAAGATTCATAGCATAATATATGATTCTATTCCATTATTATCTATGAAACAAAAAACAAGACAGTATCAAACAAAGACAGCATCCTTAGATGCACTTGATATCATTCTACGTACTGCTAATCGTGGAAGGAAAGATCAAACGGTGGTAGTTTAGATAGGCAGCTTCAGGACCAAAAACAAATTGTGTTTGTGTTGTCAAGGCAGGTTCCCACCAGAAGGAATTTTATCTTACATTTAAAATAAAAAATGTGGAGAACTTATAAATGAAATATTCAGCGGATAAACAAAAAGAAAATGGTCAAAATCCATCCATTGCCCGACAAATGTTGAATAAGGTTCCAGAAATCACGATGTTCTTCTGGATCATCAAAATTTTGACTACCACCGTGGGTGAAACTTCGGCAGACTTTCTGAATGATAATCTTGGTTTGGGAACGATAGGAACAAGTCCAATTTTCCTTATAACAATCTTGGGCTTGGTTATGTACCTAACTAAGACGAAAATCGACTCCCCGAGCATAGTTGAGGGGTAGAACCTGGACAAGCGATTAATAATAGGGATAATAAAACAAACAATTAGAATACTGGTAGTATTTATTTTTGAACTTCATAAATAAAAAGGCCCTAGCCCTGTATATTGAACTGTAACCCATAA
>NZ_JBALOS010000368.1:0-3221 GCF_036962765.1 Neobacillus drentensis | reverse complement strand
ACTATATTTATCAATACATTACCAAACGCCATCAAGAAGTAACAGTTCAAGAGGTGGCAGAAAACTTTAATATTCACCCGAATGTTGCACGACTGCATTTATCTAAGCTTGAAGATGTGAATATGTTAGCATCTGAAACAAAGAAAACGGGTAAAGGCGGCAGACCAAGCAGATTGTATCGTTTATCAGATGATGTCATTCAGCTGCATTTCCCATATCGTGACTACATGCTTTTATCTAAAGTCGCAATCCAAACCATGATTTCACTCGGAGAAGCTGGAAAAAAAGCACTTTATCTAACTGGAAAACGGTTTGGTACTGAAGTGATTGAACAAGAAAAAGCAAAAAGAGCGTTTGGCGAGGAATTAGAATTTGAACAAAAGCTAACAATACTAAAAAGCGCTGCAACTCTAGCGGGTTTCTATCCTGAATTTGAAGCAAACGGTGAAAAAACAAAAATCTATTTCCAAATATTCAATTGTCCTTTCAAAGAAGTAGCCGAAGAACATTCGGAAACGGTTTGTAGTATGCACCATGAATTCCTTAAGGGAATGTTTGGAGCATTGTTTGAATCCGTTGAGTTAATTGAAAAAGAAAATATTATTTCGGGATGTGAAACTTGTTCATATCAAGCGCTGGTAACAAACTAATTCGAAACCATTATTTACATTATACCTCCTCTTACTTTATAATATTGTAATGATGGTATCGCAGGGTAAAAGGAGGGATACATATGGAACGCATGTTCAGAGTTTGTGGTTTCTGGACGGGCATTTTTACAGTAATGTTTTATCTTGGAGATTTGGATAAAACGGCACTGTTATTCTTAGCCCAAACAGGTTTTTTTGTTCTGCTCAGCTATCTAAAACTATCCGAGCGCATGTATTTGTGGGTATTCGGAGCATACTTAACCATTTTCTTCGCGGGCTTCACTTATTGGACAACGTTTATGATGGTGCCTGGTGCAGGACATTAAGAAACAATTAGAAAAAACGCCGGATACTCCGGCGTTTTTTTCTTTATTCAAGGCTATTTTCGCATAGATGGTTGTTTTCGAATATGATCATCAACCCGTAAACTTGATTCCTCGTTGTCATTTCGTAAGAACATTGGCGAAAATTGCCTAGAAACTTAGTAAATGACCCTTATAAAGCTCCAAATGCAACTAAGTTTACGAAAAGAGCCTTATTCAATAAAAACGTCATTCGGACTTAGATTAAGCCCTTTTTGCTGGATGACCACGTGAAAATAGGAACTAATCCCTGAGGGCATAATTAAACTGCGAATTGCACGATTTCGTTTGCTTACCTCAGAAAATGGATTAGGATCATAATGGTTCGCTAATTCTTTCAGAATACCTGCCTTTAATAAAAATTCATCCTGCCGGAGTTTTGTAATAAGGTTTACATTTTCCTGTTCACCTTTTTGAATGAGATAATCAAAATGGATATGGGTGGTGATATCCATTTCCCCTGGCTGAAGCAAAACATCGTCAACCATCTGGTGCTGAAAATAACCTCTCAAACTCCCCTTTGCCCTTCTAGGATCCATCCATTCTTCATTTGTATATCCATAATCTGCTGTCACTACAAACCCTTTTAACAATGAACGAGAAATTTCCCTCAGCATCTCCACCATAGCTAACGGGATTTCTATCCGCTGCTGTTCCGTTAGTTCAATCTTACTTTCCCGTAAAAAGGATAGGATGTCTGAATTGGTTAAGGGAACTTTTTGCTCAAAAAGTTCATCATTACGAATCCCTACCATAATTTCATAAAGTTTCCCATTTTGCTTTTCTATGACATGAACAGGTAAGGCATCAAAGAGTTCATTGGAAAAAATCATTCCCTCAAATGCTGCAACTTCGTTTAAGCTTTCCACTTGGACAATTGGAAAATCAGTCATAAATAATTCCCGTTGTAATTTCCGATGAAATGGGCTGCTTTCAACAATAATATAGGTTAATGGGGTTTGAATCGTTTCCATCCATTCATGTAAAAATGCTTTCGCAAAACGACCATTTCCCGCACCTAGTTCACAAAATACAGGTTCAAGTTGCGCCCGCTTACAAACATGAAAAAACCACTTTGCCATCATCCTTCCATATATGTCCGAAATATTACTTGTTGTGATAAAATCTCCTTGCCGCCCAATTTTCTGTTTGTCCCTCATATAATAACCGAATTCAGGATGATATAAGGCTGCCTCAATATATTTTGCGTAGCTAATTAATTTATTGGATGCACTTGAAAATAATGTGTTAAAAAATGTGTTCATACATGCTCCTTTTTAAATAAACACTATTGACACAGTGTTAACTTTATAATATTGTTAGGTTAGTAGCTTAAACTTTATCCCCTCCCATATTAGAATAGAATATCCCCCAGAAAAACCCTTCTCCGGTTGAGAAGGGTTTTTCTATATTGTCTCCTCTAACTTCTAAAATCCATTCAAAAACGGATTACTGTCCATTTCTGCACCAATAGTTGTCACTGGTCCATGACCAGATAATACATACGTTTCTTCAGGTAAGACAAGCAGCTTATCATGGATACTTTTTAATAACTGTGCTCCATTCCCTTCCGCTAGGTCTGTCCGACCAATGCTGCCTTGAAAAAGTGCATCTCCAGATATTATGAACCCTTCCTTTTCAAAATAATAAGAGACACTTCCAGGTGAATGACCAGGGGTATGAAAAATGCGAAACTCAAAATCGCCAATTTGCATAACGCCTTCATTTTTGATCAAATGATCAGCAGGATTAACCTTTAAAGAATCCTGAATCATAAAAAATTGCGATCCATTTAGGGCAGGGTCTCCTAGCCATTTTTCTTCCTGTTTGTGAAGATAAACTGGAATTTTATAAAAGTCCCTTACTTCATCGACAGCCCCGATATGATCAAAATGCGAATGAGTTAGGAAAATGGCAAGTGGTTTCAGTTTTCTATTGCTCAACAAATGAATAAGCTTTTTCCCTTCGCCGCCTGGGTCAATAATTAGACATGAACGGTCCGAATTTTCTACAATGTAACAGTTCGTTTGAAGTGCCCCTAAGGGGAGTTGTTGCCATTTCATATTTTATTACCTCCAATTGAAATTCCGATAACATTATTTTACACTAAGTAATAAGCAGAGAGAAAGAATACGTTTGGCTAGGTTCTTATTTGCTCTCGACAAATGTGAGAAAAAAATATAAAATAAGAAACGAATGTAAATAATAT
>NZ_JBALOS010000367.1:0-3634 GCF_036962765.1 Neobacillus drentensis | reverse complement strand
CATCATAAATTTTAATAGGTTTTGTCCTTCATCAGTGTTATGAAGGACAGTTCTTCAGAAATCTTAATAGGTTTTGTCCTTCATCAGTGTTATGAAGGACAGTTCTTTAGAAAACTTAATAGGTTTTGTCTTTCATCAGAAGTCAGTCGCTAATTATGCTTACTAGCTACATTTGTAGTAATACCTTTTTTCTATTTGAAAAGGTAGTTGAGTTTTACCAACTGTCAGACCAGTAAAGATAAATATTTCGAAAAAGAAGGGTGTGGAAGGGCATGAATTTCTAAAATGTCAATACTAAACGTACCCTTCAAATAGTACTGGAAGTAGACTAGCTAGATCAAAAATAAAAATAGGCTGTTAACAAAAAGTACATAACATATACTGCAAGACTTTTTCAGTATGTTATAATACTATCAAATTAATGATAAGCACTAGACGTAAATTTCTTTGGGAATTGCTTTTTGAGAAGAAATTTATGAAATTCACTGATCAAATAATACCCAAGCAACTAGTTAGCACCTACATAAGAATCTAAGGTATTTGAGCGGTAATCAAATAATGTTAGAAAGGAGTCAATGAATTGGTTATTCGAAGTAAGGCTGATGTTGAACAGTTTAGCGAGAGGTTTGGGGATTTGGCCAACTGGGACGGTTCGAAGCACTACATCGCAATACAAGATGAGCAAAACAATGGTACCGTTACATTTATGCAATATCCTGATGGAACACTGACTGCGCATAGGAAGTTTCATAGGTATTGGGATATAAAAGAAGTTCCTGTTAATACGAAAGATTTATGGCGGTATAGAAAAGTGCTAAATAGTTACTTGAAACATATCGATAATAAATAAAGGCGGCTCCTATTTTTGGGGTCGCTTTCTTCTTTTCCTAGATTGGAATGTAATTGTTTTTACTAGGCTTATGGGTGTTCATCAAGTCTAGTACAACTCACGAATTCAAAAAAGAGAGAAAAAGGAACTAGTTCCTTCTCCTAACAACTTTTTAAATGGATATATCAGCCAAGGAAGTCCTTTTTTACTATTTAAAATAGTGGCTGAGGCAGAAAGAAATGGTAAAAACGACTTTCGACGTTTATCCTTAATCAGGATACTATAAAGATACTATTACAGAATATTCATGTACTTATGAATCCTACTTTTTAAAAAGAGGTAGGATATTAAATGAAATTATGATCCTCCCTACATGAAGTAAGTTCTTAAAAGGAAGTGAAAGTAAATTGCTTTATATTTGGAATATAGAAGAGATCATTAAAGATACATTAGATGAGCACAAATTAAATATTGACTATGAAATTAATAATAATCTCCCTGTACCTATGAGTTATAATGTTTCGACAAATACCATAAAATTTAATTATCTTCAAGTTAACGGTTATCTCAATAAAATTAGAATTAAAGAGACAGATAAAAATTTTGTTAGAATTATACTCTATCATGTGATTGGTTATTACTTAGATTTTAAGAAAAACAAGCATGATTTACGGACTTTATTGTATGGTGAAGATGACGAAATTGAAAAGCTAAAATCTGAAATTGAAAGAAATGCATGGGAATACGGTAGGACCTTGGTCCCTGAACAACTGTTACAGTCCTATGATCATGTACGTGAATTAGATAAAGCTCTAATAAAGGGCAAATTAACGAATATTTAATCATCATTTTTACCTTTGGGTTTGCTTCTGGAAAACTTCATCTTCGTTGGTAATGAACGATCTTAACAGTTTAATATAAATTACTCGTGAGGTGGAAAAAATTGAAGGCTGATGCTGTTTTTGAAGGTGGGGGTGCTAGGGGAATTGCTTTTATTGGAGCGATTCAAGCAATGGAAGAGGAAAAAGTAGAATGGCAAAGATTGGCTGGAACATCAGCGGGAGCTGTTATCGCTGCTCTTTTGGCAAGCGGCTACAAAAGTAATGAAATTAGAGATCATCTGAGCAAACTAGATTTTTCAAAGCTTCGAGGCAGGACTTACATTAATCGAATTCCCATTTTCGGCACCTTATTAGAACTAATGCTTCATCTTGGAATTTATAAAAACGATTATTTGGAAGCATGGTTGGATTCGCTTCTTATAGAAAAAGGGATTAAAACATTTGCGGATCTTCCAGAGGAAAAATTGAAGATAATTGCTTCTGATGTTTCAAATGGCCAAATGCTTATTTTGCCAGATGATTTGGAGCGCTATGGAATGACTCCAGCTGATCTAAAAGTTTCAACCGCCGTTATGATGAGTGCCTCTCTGCCATTTTTTTACCGCCCAGTTATTTGGAAATCAAAAGACCGTAAAAAATCCTACATTTTAGATGGAGGTTTATTAAGTAACTTCCCAATATGGATATTTGATACGGAAAACCCTCGGTTTCCAACGTTTGGCTTCCGTTTTGTGAAAGATAAAGTAAACATAGATGCCGTTATACCAACGCCCCTCCACCTTTTCAAAAATATATTTAAAACGATGCTTCAAGCCCATGATCTACGCTATTTGAACAAAGAAACGATTGAACGCACCATTCAAATTCCAACTGGTGATATTAACGCAACTGATTTTGAACTGAATAAGGATGAAATCGATTTTCTCTATAAATCAGGTTATACTTCTACAAAAGAATTTTTGTCGAAGTGGGATTTTGAACAATATAAGGTTAATAGATTGAAAAGATTAAAGAATAAATAGCTGAAAAGGCCATTTATGGAACTTTATTTAGAAAATAGATTAAAAGTGATGGTAATCAGGTGCACAATAGCAAGAGCACCTAATAGATACGTACCTAGATAGAGTAGAACTTCCATTAGGTTTCCTCCTCTAATTTTAATATTGAACGACATATCGTGATTATTTTTTCTATTTCTTTCTTCAATACTTTAGTCATTATAAACAAGGAAATATAAAAAAGTTGTCGAAATTCCTCATTTTAAATGAACTGTAAACCTCTTTTAATAAATGAAAATATTTTTCATAGATTGACTTATGTTTGTAAAAAAAAAGCCATGCGCCAAAGCACGGCTTTTCTTATTTCCACCATTTCCACCATTTCCATTGCTCGGCGACTGCTATTTGTTTTCTTGTTTCTTCCGCAAACATATTACTTCGTTCCCTTTCCAATTGCTCCATACGTTCAACATACTTCAAAATTAGATTAATCTTTTCTTCTAGCTGAGCTTCTCGTACGGCCTTCTCCTTCAAATGTTTGATTAAATCTAAGTTTACTTGCTCCAAATGTTCTATACGATCCGGCTGAACGTTCCATCGTCATACCCTCTTGCTTACTGAATTCAATTAATTTACGGAGAGTGATAACATCTTTTTCAAAATAGGTTCTATGCCTCTTTTATTACGCTTAACTTGATATCCATGTCCTTCCAAGAGAGTGGCATACTTCCGTAATGTACTGAATTTTCGTGCATGTCCCAGAACAATAGAATAAGAATGTAATAAAAAATATAGAGTGGACGTAAAGCCTGCATTTTTTGAATATAAATTACTGAGGGATGAGACTAATATGGACAATTCAGTTATTTCCTCACAGAAATAATTTTGAAAACATAATAAACTCCCCCCTTAGTGGATGATGATTTGTTCCTATATAAACTTTATGCAGAAAAATAGGACTTATT
>NZ_JBALOS010000366.1:799-1342 GCF_036962765.1 Neobacillus drentensis | reverse complement strand
TATGACAAAGGGACAGATTAACTTAACCTGCCCTTTGTTCCGTACAATTTAGTAGCCGCTCATAAACGAAGTCCCGACAATGATAAGCAGAATGAACAATACAACGATTAACGCAAAAGCACTTCCCATTCCATCACCCATGTATAACGCCTCCAACTATTCTAATTTAAATTTACTTTACTCAGTCAAAATCCTTCTATTTGGTTTTTCAAACATTAGCAAAAACTAGCAAGTACGATGATTAACAGAATGAACAATACAACGACTAATACAAAAGTACTGCCGCCATAGCCACCGCCGTAGCCATAACCGCCGTCATAACCGTAACCGCCACATAATCCCCACATATCATTTCACCTCCTATTGGAATATCTGAAGGAAAAAACTCTCACTATGTATATATATTTCTTAAGACAAGGATGGATTGGACAATTGTCATAAGGGATAGGACAAAATATGCGTTTTGCTTAAATAATTTCTAAAAATAAAAAAGCGTCTGCAATACATGCAAACGCCTTTTCTGAGGTAATTATATATGTCTGG
>NZ_JBALOS010000366.1:0-757 GCF_036962765.1 Neobacillus drentensis | reverse complement strand
TGGGACAAGTGCTGATTATTAAAGCCAAACCCCTAAAAAGGGCTTTTTTATTTTTATCTTTTGTACGCACAGGCACATACGAAGAAATAGTAAACAGTCATCGCGGACATTCCAGTAGAGGTGGCTCCTATTGAGGTAGCCATTACTCCAGACGGAACAACTGTCTATGTAACGAATGCAGTTAGTCATACCGTTTCAGCAATTGATACAGGAACCAATTTGGTCACTAGCATACCAGTAGGTGCAGGACCTTCTGGAGTATGGAGCGGGAACACACCATTTGGAATGAGAGCATTTTTAACCAATTCAGAAAGTGATACAAGTTCAGTAATAGATGCAGACCCAAATTCGCCCACTTTCAATAAAGTAGTCGATACGATTATAAAGAAAGTTGGGGACTCACCAAGTGATGCGGCGTTTACAGCCAATGGCAGAAAAGGTTATGTACCGAATAACAATGATAATACCGTTTCAGTCATCGATACATCAACTAAGTGGATTGGGATTCTCTAGTAAAAAGTATGGAACAAGTAAACCATGGAATAAATGACCATATTCAAAAAATGAGTATTATAGATTTGGAAAATGATACATCCAAACATCCCATTTGGAAACATATAAATGGTGTAATCCGCCATGATGCTCACCATATTGGTCAAATAATAATCAATAGAAAATTACAAGGTATATGGTCAAAATAGAAAAAGTAGATATGTTAAGAACTTCAAATAATGGGTGCAAGAGTTGAAGATCCAGC
>NZ_JBALOS010000365.1:0-5879 GCF_036962765.1 Neobacillus drentensis | reverse complement strand
ACTTAAAGTAACGGGTGCGATAGTTAAAGATTGGGATGGCTGCGGCGATCCCTATTTTTATTGCACTAACGAAGCAGTTTAGTTAATTAAGGTAAAAGTAAAAGGATTATTATGGTTAAATAGCGAATCTTTTAGGAAATCACATAGAATAAGGTGAAGAAGATGGGAGATACAAAGAAATTAAAGCCAATTGAAGCAGCTAAACAGTTTATTAATAAGCACTTCCCTGACTGTCAAGGTGCTGTATTGGCTGGTAGTGTTGTAAGAGGTGAGGCAACAGATACCTCTGATCTTGACATTGTCGTTTTTGTTGAAAGATTAAAATCAGCTTACAGAGAGTCATTAATTGATTTTGGTTGGGCAATTGAGGTTTTTGTTCATAATTTATCTTCCTATAAACACTTTTTCAACTTGGATTATAAAAATGCTAAGCCTTCTATGCAAAGAATGATATTAGAAGGGATTATTTTAAAAGATGAAGGAATTATAGATTCTATAAAGGAAGAAGCTAAAGAGATATTGGAGAATGGTCCTGAAAGATGGACAGAAGAAATAATTATGACAAAACGTTATTATATAACTGATGTCCTTGATGATTTTATAGGTAGTAAAAATCGAGCTGAAGAAATATTTATAGCCAACTCATTAGCTGAGCTTATTCAGGAATTTGTTTTAAGAACTAATGGTCGATGGATAGGTTCTTCGAAATGGGTTATTCGTGCTTTGAGACATTACGATGTAAAATTTACCGAAGAATTTGTTGAAGCCTTTGATACTTTTTATAAAACTGGTGAGAAAAGCAAAGTTGTTCTACTTAGTGAAATGGTTTTAGAACCATACGGTGGGCGACTATTTGAAGGGTTTTCTTTAGGTAAAGAAAAACTTTAATAATAATACATTCTTCTTAACGGGTGCTTAATTGAATAAGAAACCTAAAAGACTGCTGAAAAGTGGTCTTTCTCTTTTTATTTACACAAAGAACATTTGTTCGTATATAATGATACTGAGGTGATTAATATGGCGATACGTGACCGAGGTAAAATTAAATGGGCTGCGGCTTATCTCCAACCCGAACAAGCAAAGATGCAGCGAGATTTTTGGCTCGACACTGAACGAATAAGGAAGCCTATTATTGACGAGCATCAGGAGGAGGAATTTGACCTACGTATAATTTACTCGATGGAATATAACCATTCGGTAAAACTGACGGTATGGGATGACGGATTTATTCACGACATTAATGGTCGAGTTCATTACGTGGATCCTATTACACATAAGCTACTTATTGAGGTGAAGCCTGGAGAAATTGAGCGGGTGGCATTCGATAGTGTTGTCGGAGTCAAGGTAGTAGATTAAGACGACATTAAGCATTGCGTCAGCCTTAGATGGGTGGGCGTTCTTTTATTAAACTAAAGGAGCAGGTTAGTGGAACAAGAAAGGATGAAAATCCATCTCTCATTTATGTCGCAATTGACCCATATTGTGCAATAAAATTGATTTTTTTTGATGTATTTTAGCTAAAAACTTATGAAACAGAATAAATGGTGTTCTAAAAAACAAAACCATCCTAGAAAGGATGGTTTAGGAAAATGGACAAGAATTTTTTATATAACATCATATTCCGACCGCCAGAAAATGTATCTGGGATATCTTATCATATTTGATAAAGACGCTTACACTTTATTGCTGATTGTACTGAGGTTCTTCCCCTTGAATTTCTTGAAGACGAGGTTGAAGGCTGTCAAGCACGGATTTTGTTTGTTGTGCGGCTTGTTGATAAAGCTGCTTTGCATTCTGGCTATCGGTTGCTAAAGCAAAAGTTTCAAAGCTTGCTTGTGCACTTTTTAAACATGCTAAAGCGGTTTGAACATCTTTTCCAACTGTCATTTTTTAAACCCTCTTTTCATTGAAGTATTATGCGAATGTTTTTGTCTACTCGACTTACCAGGTTAGTGAAAAAAGAACTTTTGTAAACTAATTAAAAAGAGCCGATAAATTATCGACTCTTAACATCTCCTGCAAATGGAGGAGCATCTATACCATCTTCAAGTGCGAGTCGTGCGGCTTTTACCTGGAATCTAAATAATAGAAGTTGCTCAGTGATGTCAGGATCAGCACTTAAGAGTATAGCTGTGTGAATATATCTGATAGCATCATTGATTTTATCTAATGCTAGCAATGCTCGGTTGTCTGATAGTTTAATTCTTATAGGATCATTAGGATAGATAGGGTTAGGTGGAAGGATAGGATCAGTTGGCCATTGTATATTTAAAGGGGGAGCATCAATAGTATTAAAAGCATCTGACAGATTATCGATGGCATCTTGATATAATTCTGGTTTGATTGGATTGGGTGGTAAACCAAAACCTTCAAGTTGTTGAATTATAAGTTTTGCACTATTAGCAAATCGAATGGCTTGTACCGTTAAAGCCAAGACAATTCTTACTGTTCCAACTAAGTTTGTTGACATTATTTTCACTCTTTTCTAATGAAGTTATAATAGTTTATGCAATCCAGACAAACCCGTAAAGGACGTTTTTTAAATTTGTGTAGAATTGCGATTAAAATTTGATTCCATATGGGGAAAAATTGGCTAAAACATAAAAAACTTCTTGTTGAATTACTTGATGGCAAGAGTTGAAGAGTCGGTTGACATAATGTTGGCATTCTCTTCTTGTACTAACGGAGCAGTTTAATTTAATAACGCATTGTTATATTGGTAACTAATACAATGGTAAAACCCCGTTTTAATTGAACGGGGTTTTAATTTGGATAGTATAAAACCATACTTAATCGAGTTAATGTTTCTCCCGAATTATAATAAGTATGAGGTCTATCAGCCTTGAATCTAATAGAATCGCCTTTTTTCACTTTATATTCAACGTCATTTACTCGGACAGTTAATTCACCATCATAAATAGTTAAAAATTCCTCAGTTCCCTCCCTGTGCGAATCAGCACTTAGGAATCCACCTTTTTCAATCTCAACAGAATATACTTCAAAACGTCTATCATCTTCAAAGGGAAAGTATGGATAAAGCCGATATTTCCCTTTATCCTCCACAAGAGTTTGAACCTCGCTCATTGAAACAACTTTTGTATCTGGCTGCGGATTATTGATTAAAGAAGTAAAAGAAATTTTTAATCCATTTGCTATTTTCCAAATAGTTGTAATAGTAGGACTGGATTCACCTCTTTCAATTTGACCAATCATTGTTTTACTTACACCAGAAACCTCTGCAACCTTTTCAAGGCTTAATTTTTTACTTTCTCTATAGGCTTTTAAGTTTTTGGCAATGATTTGATTTATTTCTTCCATAAAAACACTCCTAAAATTAATTATTTACAATATAACGTATGTATCGTACAATATAAAGGAAATCGTTATATTGTCTATTTAGGACATTATAACATACAATCAAAGGAGGGTTCCATTTTGGCATTATTATCATTTTTGTTATATGTCATTGTTACTGCTTTTACCCCAGGTCCAAATAATATTATGGCAATGTTAATTGCTAACAAATACGGGTTAAAAAAGACAATTAGATTTTCGTTAGGAGTTGGTACAGGTTTCTTTTTTCTAATATTATTGTGTGCTTATTTTGGTCTTTTGCTTAAAAGCTTTATTCCAAAAGTTGAATTTATAATGACTATTCTAGGTGTAATCTATATGTTGTATCTGGCTATAAAAATTATTACCAGTAAGAAGGATGGTAATCACAATGATGGGGACAAGAATAACAGTTTTTTAACAGGTATGCTTTTACAATTTATAAATCCGAAAGGTATTTTATATGGAATAACTACAATATCAACCTTTGTCCTTCCATTTCACACTTCAAATGTCAGTTTAATATTGTATTCATTCTTTCTAGCTTTTGTTGGTTTTTTAGGTACCTACTCTTGGGGTGTGTTTGGTTCAATTTTTCGAAAGTTCTTATCAAAGTATAATAATCAGTTTAATATAGTTATGGCTTTATTATTGATGTTTAGTGCAATTTCGATACTTTTGGAATCGAGATAATGAAACGGGTGCGATGCTTTAAAAAGGCATCGCCTTTTTTTGGTTTGATTAACAAAGTAGATTGTGAAGTATTGTACTTAAAGTAACGGGTGCAAGAGTTCCATAAGATGTTGCTGAGGCAACTCTTTTTTGCTTGTTCAACTAACGGAGCAGGTTAGCTGAAGAAGGTTAATTAAAAACAAGCAGAGAATTAACAGAAAGAAATATTCTGCTTTTAGAACATAAAAATTGCATTTTATTTGAAGTGGTTGTATTCCTTTTAAAGATGCAAAATAATTAAAAAATGACTTCCAACAGGAAGTCATACATTAGGAGAGGTCTTTTACATAAAGATGTAATTAAACATGGTCAAATCTTATTTTTTCAGACGTACTGGTGCTTGTAATGGGACAGCAAATTCTGTAGGACCTGTTTGAGGAACTAATTTAGGTCCAACTGTAGGATATCCAACAGGAGTGACTCGCTTTGCTTTACCAGCCCCACAACCAATTTGCAGACCGCTACCATTGCCCATCCCACCAATTTTCAAAAAACGGATATCAAATGTTTGTTGAAGATGTTCATCCATTTCAATCACCTCTTATTAATATATGATCATGAGTTAGGTTCAGTACTGATAATAATAATGCCAAAAAGTAAAATTCTTGTTTGTGGTTATTGTGGAGAAGAAAAATTCACTTAGATAAATCCAGATTCAAGACCAAATGTAAAAAATGTGGTGCAATTCTTGAAAACTTTCTGATTACAAAGTCATGGAATAGTTTTCTGAGCCATCAACAAAAATAGGCCAGATTAGTGAAAGAGGAGTAAGTAAATAATATTTGAATTAAAGGAATAATTTTAAGATACTTTAAAAATAGAAACGGATAAAAATAGGATACATATTTGCGATTACTTTCCCTAATGGTAAATTTTCCTTTGGAAAAAGGTATAAGGATGTAGCTATCGAAATATATAGACAAATAGGTGATTTTATCGAAGATATTCCAAAGAATGAGGATTACCAGTTTATTGTGGGTGCATTTTTTAGAATGCAATTGAAAGAGGAGGAGAAATGATATGTCGCAAACAATAATTCCCAGGGGTGCTGTGCGTGGGACAGCATCCGGAGTTCTCTTCATGGCGTTTTTCGGTACTCTGTGGGCGGGAATTGGTATAAGAGGATTGCAAGGCTGGGGATCCCTCTGGCTTTTGATCTTATCCCTGTTGATTGGTGTCTTACTGCTTATAGGCGGAATCAAATTGATAAAGAATTCAAGAAGGTTATCAAACGCGATGATGGAAGGGGATGCTACCCGTCGTTCGAAACGAATGGGTATGATGTTCGGTATTATTTTTGGTTTAGAAGGCGTGTTGATTGCCGCCGCAAGCGCAATATGTAGTGCTACCAATCATTTAGATTTGTTTGTCCCTGTGATGGCCCTTATTGTCGGTGCTCATTTTTTTCCTCTAGCCCATCTTTTTCGGGTAAGGATCCATTATATTGCAGGTACACTCCTTTGCTTGCTTGCTACAATCACATTGCTAACATTACCTGTGAGAGTTACCTTGGGGCATCATCAAATTGAGGTATGGTGGGCAACTGTCGGATTTGGCTCAGCCCTGATATTGTGGGGAACCGGGGTCGCAGTTTGGCTTACAGGACTTAGACTGCTGAAAAGGGCTCGGAATGGATTCAAAGAGGATGTGGAATCTTTCCGGTTGTAATGCGCTCTTTTTGATTATTGAATTAAGTTATTGTTCTTGAACAATGTATGTAACTTGTCCCTATTTCCGACTTCTGGAGGGGTGCAAATAGCGCACAACAATTTTATTCAGCTAACGGGTGCTTGTGTTTAACAAAGGGTTGCTGC
>NZ_JBALOS010000364.1:3129-3943 GCF_036962765.1 Neobacillus drentensis | reverse complement strand
TTATCACTATTTGGTATCGTTATTTCACTGCCATCCGGCATCTCAAAGATATATTGATAAAAACTGGTTGTTCCCTGATGGTTTCTATATTCAATATGTACTTTTGCTATTCTATCCCACCTATATTCTTTTTCTTTTAGGCCCATTAATGTATTATAATGAATCCCATCATTATCCAAATAATAATAATTGGTTAAGCTACATACAAAAGCAGGTATACTAACAAGCAGCATGACAACCATAATCATTTTAAACCAAAGACTTTCCCAGCACTGTCTAAAAATCAAATAGATGGTAAGCATAACGGCTAAATATATCATTCCACCCATAAACGTGAAATAAGCAGAAAAAGGTGTCGAAAAAAACCAGTGAGATCGAGAAAAATAGACCATGCTTTGATAAGATGCCACCGCGATAAACGGGACAAACAAACTGCTGATAAATAAAATAATGATATACGCTACCATTTTTACATGATTTTGCTCTGACGTCTCTCTCCGCTTTATTAAATGCAAAACTCTTCCCTCCTTAATCCATGTATATTCTTCTTCACTCAGTATTTTTCCAAATATATGGTTTTTGAAATAGTTGACGAGAAAACATATGAAAGGTTTCGTCAACAATCAGAAAATTTGGTGCTTATTTGAAATCTACTAACGGTTGGTGAAATTATTTCAGCTCGTGCATACATAACCAATGAATTTATCCACATACTATTTTTGTATTTCAATTACATCTAGAAAGAAGGATATCTTATGACTGTTGGAACACAAGTAAAACAAGCTCTAGCTGGACTAAAAAGTGCACAAGCAAG
>NZ_JBALOS010000364.1:2400-3109 GCF_036962765.1 Neobacillus drentensis | reverse complement strand
ACAAGCCGCACAACAAACACAATCGGTTCTTGATAGCCTTGAGCCACGACTTCAAGAAATTATTAGCGAAGAACCGCAATACAATCAATAAAAGCAGTTTTAGGTTGGCGATTCTGCCAACCCCTTTTTCATTATTGATTTTTTTATGAAAGGAAGTAAAATTTGTGACAATCGCTTCTAATGTCAAGCAATGTCTCTTTACAATTAAGGGAATCGAAGCACAATTGTCTTCCTTCGCCTTAAATTCACTCGATAAGGATGCACAAGCTATTTTTCATGAAGCAACGTTAACCATTGGAGAGGTAAAGAAGGATCTTCAATACCGAGTTTTGGAACTTGAACGACATGAACCCCAATATATGGGTTCATAAAATTTTGAGGTGAGAAACTAATGCCAGACTGGATTTTTATCATAAGTCGTTCATTAATTCTTTTGGGACTCTTATTTATCATCACTAAAGTACTAGGAAAGAAACAAATTTCTGAACTTTCTTTCTTTGAGTACGTGGCCGGTATTACTATTGGAAGTATTGCCGGAGAAGTAGTCACTGGACTTGAAAGTAACATGGGTCATGGAATACTGGCACTATTAGTGTTTGGATTTGTTACTTATCTAGTGAACTACATAGCCATAAAAAGTAAAAAGTTTAGTGATTTCGCTGAAGGTAAAAGTACTGTCGTTATTAAGGATGGAAAAATATTAGAAGAG
>NZ_JBALOS010000364.1:0-2393 GCF_036962765.1 Neobacillus drentensis | reverse complement strand
AACTTAAAAAAAGAAAAATATACAATTGACGAATTATCAGCTCTTCTCAGGCAGAAGAATATTTTCAAGTTCGCTGATGTAGAATTTGCTGTTTTGGAACCGAGAGGAACTTTAAGCGCTTTATTAAAAAGAGAAAACCAGCCCCTTACACCAAAAGATTTACAAATGAAAATGCCTAATGAAAAAGAACCCCAAACTGTCATCATGGATGGGAATATCGTAGATGAATCATTAAGATGTGCGGGTAAAGGCAGAGGCTGGCTCTATACAGAGTTAGAAAAACTAGAAGTTACTCTTGATAATGTGTTTCTCGGACAAGTAGATTCTTATGGAGAGCTCACCGTCGATCTATATGATGATAAAATTCAGGTGCCAACACCCGCACAACGACCACTTCTGTTGGCAACACTTAAAAAAGTTCAGGCTGATTTAGAAATCTTTTCGCTTGAGACAGATTGCGAAAAATCAAAATCGATGTATAAGAGAAATGCAGCAAAGGTACAAGAAACAATTGACAAGCTTAGTCCATATTTAAACGGTTAACAATGAGAAGATTCACAAAAAACAATCCTTATCAATCTGAATTGATAAGGATCAAACATTTCGAGGTATAGTTTTTTCAGTCATTTTATTCAGTTCATTTTTGGAGTTACTTTTATGCGAAAATAAGCTGTGCAGGATCATTCCTACCATAACAATTACCATTCCCAACCAGGATATCAGCGTCGGGAATGTGGTGTTTAGAAGTAACAATTCTCCAATGACAGCGAATAAAACTTCCACTGATTGTGTTGCCTCAACAGCAGCAAGTTTTTGCATGTTACCTCTTACAAGATCGGTTGCCTTGAAAAAAAGAATGGTTGCAATCACACCTGAGGATACGGCAACAAGAGAAGATTGAAACACTTGTCCTTTGCTTGGTGTGCCAACTGTCATTAAACCATACAAGGATAAAACAATCCAAATAGGCATACTAGCCAAAGTCATACCTAATACACGCTGAAAGACATCTAGCCTTCCCCCGCAAAGATCCATCATTTTTCGGTTTCCTAGTGGATAAGCGAAGGAAGCGATTAACACAGGAAGAACACCTAGTGAGATTGCACCAATCGAAATATGATTGGCCTGTTCGAATTGTATCAAGATAATTCCCAAAAGGATTATCGCTGACATCGCTAAGCCTTTAAAAGGAATTTGCCCCTTTTTATGGATTGGTCCTTTTTCTGTCATAACCCTTTCATAAAAAAGTGGAGACAGCAACGATCCTGAGATAATTGTTACCTGCCATGTAGCTGCGATGAGCCATCCCGGGGCATAGGCAGCTGAAAAACAAATCGGTCCATAAAATAAGCCGAAGCCTATTGTACTCCATAAAACCCACGGACCGGGTTGTTTTTTCATCTCATAAAGCAACGGTTTAAGATTTTTTCGACCAATCACGATGATGAAAAGAAATGGCACCATAAAGTAATACCTTAAGGATGCACTCCATAACCAGCTCCCCCCTGCTTGATCCATTGATCTATTGAGGATAAATGTAAATGCAAAAAAGAAAGCAGCAAAGATGCCAAGAATAATCGGACGCATGATTTTTCTCTCCCTCCATTCCTCTGTTTTTAAATTGTATATAGTGTATTTTCTATTAAAAAAGGAAAACACTCAAGTTGTTAGCATTTTCTTTTCCGTGCATACAAACTCATTTTATCGCATAAAGTTTTTTGGATACAAATGAAACTTTATGATCTTCTAATCGTAAAAAGGGTGGAATGATATTAATTTAATGGAGTGTGATAGGTATGTTTGGAAAAGTTGCTGCTGATATTTTGGGGTTAAGTGATGTTGGTTCTGTTATTAATCCGGAGAACTATGATAAGGTAGACGCAGACGATTATGTCATGCATGAAGATAATGAGAAAATTTATTTCCTCATCAAATCAAAATCGGATGAATATTGCTTTACCAACAATGCCCTAATCCATTTAGATGGTACAAGTGCAACCAGCAAAAAGCGGATGCTTCATCGTTATAGTTATGCTACAAACAGGATCTCAGACGTATATCTCGAAACAGCAGGAACGGTGGACCTTGATGTCGAAATTAAATTTAAAATCGGTTCAGCGCCTTTCTCCATTGATGTACATAAGAAACATATTGAGGAAGTAAAGGATTTATATAAAGCCCTAATTAAAATTTCGGAAATCTCACATGAAAATGAAATTTCCCTTCAGTATGCTAAACAAAGCCTGGATGTTGCCTCCACAACATTAGGCCGTGTGACAAGTGCAGACAGTAATTTGGTGGTTCAATTCAAAATGCTAAATCAAGCTGCCTTTCAATGGTTAGAAGACAGCAAAAAGCAATATATGGTCAAGGACTTCGGCTATGTATTTGAA
>NZ_JBALOS010000363.1:0-3314 GCF_036962765.1 Neobacillus drentensis | reverse complement strand
CTAGTAGGTAAGTGTCAAGCCAATAAGAGCAGAATTACTCTCCTCTTCCCAGTTCATTTGAGACCGAACTTGCCTGCTTTATTCAAATCGACGTTAGAACTTTTTTCCGCTTTAATATATAATTCACCGTCCAATTCTAAAATCTCTACTTGGCACTTTTTTATCTTCCAATTGATTTTTCACCACGAAGGACCATACAGGTACTTAAAGCATGGGCTACTAATGAACCACCTTCATCAAAAACATCGCACTTGATTAGCCCAATTGTCTTTCCTTTTTTTATAACCTCACCTATTGCTGTAATTTTTTCATTCCAAATCAGTTTCAAATAATTGATTTTAAGTTGAAAAGGCTACTCCCATTGCCATATCGGACATAGAAGAGCTTTCCATATATTTAAGAAGATGTTGAGCTATTACTTATAAGTTTATCTTGTTTAATTTTTTTCATCTTGAGTTTATCAGGAATTAGATATGAAATAATGCCTGCACTTATTAATATGAATGCGGCTAATCCGAATGAAAAAACATATGTGCCAAAGACCTCATAGCCCCACCCACCAAGAAATGAAGAGATTGCCCCTCCTATTTGATGACCAAAATAAGCCCATCCGTAAAGCACACCGAGCTGCCTTACACCAAAAAGGTCTCCTAAAATAGCGGAAGACATTGCTATACTCCCTGCCCATACTAATCCACCCAACGCTGCAACTAAATAAAGTTGCCACGTGTTCTGTGAAAATACCAAGCCTAAAAAACCCAAACCACGGATAAAATAAATAAAAAATAGTAGCTTACGTTTGGCAAAACGGTCAGCAATTGAGGCTAAAACAAGTGTGCTAAAGATTGCAACAAGCCCAATCAGTCCAACTCCAAATGAAGCAGTAGCAGGGGCAAAATGATGATCTATTAACATCGGAACTGCATGGGTACCTAGTAAGTTCATACTGAACCCACAAGCAAATAATCCTGCTACAATTTGCCAATACGCTTTTGAGCGAATAGCATCTCGCAAAGTGAGCTTTTGTGTTAATGCATGAGTAGAGGTCATGGTGCTTGAAGAATCCTCTTTTAAATCAGCACCTTCTGGAACATCTTCTTTAAAAATCAAAATGGCAGCAGGAACAATTAAAATGACAAAAATGAACGCAAAAATGAACAAGGTACTTCGCCAACCACTGGACTCAATCATAAAAGTAGCCCACGGATTAAAAATAGCAATCCCAGCCATTGACCCTGTTGAGAGAGAATACAATGCCTTCCCCCTTTGACGAACAAACCAACGACTAATAATCGGAGTTAGTGCAACAGGGCTAGTAAATGCAAGACCGAACGACAGAAACACGCCATACATCAAGAAAAAAATCCAGACATTGTTTGTTAACACCGTTCCCAAAACCGATAACTCAATGATCACAATCCCCAGCAGAAGAACAAATTTTGTACTATATTTTCCACATAAATAACCCGCGATAGGCATTCCAACACCATACATAATCATACTCACAGAAATGATCATTGATATAAATGTTCGTGTTACATTTAAATCTTCCATCATCGGTAATACAAATGGTCCTATCCCCAAGCGAAGCCCTACTGTTAACATGGTAATGATCATACTTACAATAACAATATACCAGCCAAAGTAAATTCCTTGTCGTTTTTGAACCAATGAGTGTACCTTCTTTCTATGGCACTATTATTTTTTAATTTCATGGTAAAAACGTAATCAGAACTATACTTAGATGTTATATAAGTCAAATAATTCTGAATTACAGAAATAATAGTGTGGGATAATCACATCACTTACTAAGAATTACTCTCCCTTCCCCAGTTCATGGAGCCCGACCTTACCTGCTTTATTCAAATTGACGATTGAACTTTTTTCTGCTTTTATAATAAATAATTCACTGTCTAATTCTAAAATCTCTACTTGACACTTTTTATCTTCCTACTGATTTTTCACCACGAAGGACCATACAGGTACTTAAAGCATGGGCAACTAATGAACCACCTTCATCAAAAACATCGCACTTGATAAGCCCCATCGTCTTTCCCTTCTTTATAACCTCACCTTTTGCTGTAATTTTTTCATTCCAAATCGGTTTCAAATAATTGATTTTAAGTTCAACAGTCGTAAAGGACTCATTCAATTCTAACAAACTTGAAAAGGCCACGCCCATTGCCATATCGGCTAAATCACATAGTATTCCTCCATGAATTGTTCCCATAGGATTTGCATGTTTCTCTGTATTACACTCTAATTCAAAAACTGCTTTACCCTCTTCGATTTGTAACAGCTCTGCACCAATTAACTTGGCGATAGGCGGCGGCGGAACCTCGCGATTAATTATTTTTTGCATAGATAAAATTCTTTCGTTCATATAAATCCCTCCAATAAAAAATACAAACCGGTCTGTTTTTTATTATACACTAAACTTAGTTAAAATCGTCAATATGATTAGAATATTCTAATAAAAAAAGAGGATTTAAATTATATAATAGGTTATACTTACATTAAAAAGACCGTTCGATTTTAAAATTCTAATAAAAATGAGGGTTAAAAATGAGTAAAGGAGAACGAACAAAACAGATGATTATTGAAAAGGCCTCTGGACTTCTAAATACCCAAGGATACTTGGCAACTTCCATTACAGATATTATGAAAAAGACTGGTATGGAAAAAGGAGGGATTTATAATCACTTTAAAAGCAAACAAGAACTTTCTTTGGATGCATTTTCATTTTCTATTGAAACGATGTCCACAACCTTTCAAGAAGCAATTAGGAGCAAAAATACTTCCATCGAAAAATTGAATGCTCTTCTCGAAGTCTTTTTGTTATTAGCAGAAGACAAGCCAGTTCCTGGCGGCTGCCCAATTCTTAATGCGGCAATCGAGTCCGATGATGCACACCCCGCCTTACGTGATGCAACTAGAAACGCAATGAATGACCTATACTCTATGATCCTTCGAATCATTCGAACTGGGATAAGAAACAATGAAATAATCTCTACAATAGATTCGGAAACATCCACAACAATTATTATTTCTACCGTTGAAGGATCTCTTATGATGACGAAGCTTTATAATGACACCATTTATATAAATCGATCAATTGGATTTTTAAAAGACTACCTTTCAAAATTTGAAACTAGGGAAAGTAATTAATCCCAAATATTTATGAGCTCAATAAAAAAAGCTCCGTTAGTTCTTGACACATATGCCTGAGTTTATTTGCCCCCTAAGACAAGATTGATAGTAAATAAATGAAGGAAAACACATTTAGTAGTTTGAGATGTGTTTTCCTTCATTTA
>NZ_JBALOS010000362.1:0-2335 GCF_036962765.1 Neobacillus drentensis | reverse complement strand
AATATAAATCGGTTAGAGATAAAATTCCAAGAATACTTTTACTTGCATACAGGTCATCAAGCAAAGTCCATTCTAGGTGGGGTAGACTTTAGTACATAATGTTTCTTACCCGATTTTGCAGAATCCAATTTTGATTCCTCCATTTTCTCTTTTAAATACACTTTTCCAACTTATAAGTTAATACATATTTTAACTGAAAGCAAAAGGCAACCCGTATGGTTGAGGGTGAATCAGAGTACCCTATGAGGAGTGGATTGGAAAAATTCAATTCACAAGGTTATATAAAATATTGTGAGATTTTGACATTCCGTGTGGTCTGCTGAGATCGATCTATGTATCGATGCTGCACTAAAAAAGTGGATAAAGAACCCAGAAAGAGGTGGAAAATGAGTTTAGTACGCCCAGCCTACAAGAAACGAATTGTGCTGGCATCCAGACCGGAAGAGACGGCTACCGCAGAGAACTTCCGGATGGAAGAAGTAGAAATTCCTGGGCTTCAAAATGAGCAAGTGCTTGTCCAAAGTCTATACATTTCGGTTGATCCATACATGCGCGGACGAATGAATGCCGGGAAATCGTACGTAGCTCCGTATCCAATCGATGGTGTTATTCTCGGGGGGGTTATAGGTCGAGTAATTGAGACTGCATCACCAGTGTTCGATGTTGGTGATATCGTACTCGGCGGTTATGGATGGCAAACATATGAAGTCGTGAGCGCTGACAGTTTGCGCAAAATCGATGCAAGTATCGCACCTATTACAACGTATCTCGGTGTTCTAGGGATGACAGGACTAACTGCCTACTTTGGATTACTTGACATTGGCAAACCCAAAGAGGGGGAGACCGTGGTCGTATCTGGTGCAGCGGGTGCCGTAGGTACGGTAGTAGGACAAATTGCAAATATCAAGGGAGCTCGCTCTGTAGGGATTGCTGGTTCGGATGATAAGTGTGAGTATCTAACAAAGGAACTCGGATTCACTGCCGCAATCAATTATAGGGAACCGGATTTTGAGAAACAGATTGAGGCTGCATGCCCAAACGGTGTTGATGTCTATTTCGACAATGTAGGTGGTACGGTATCCGACACGATTATGAAACTTATTAATCACGGAGCCAGAATTCCGATTTGTGGTCAAATCGCAACGTATAATGGAGCTAAGACTGATATTGGTCCACGTGTGCAAATTAAACTTTTGACTACTAGCTCATTGATGCAGGGATTTGTCTTCAGTAACTATGCATCACGTTTTGCAGAAGGTGCCGAGATTATGGCTAAATGGGTTTCAGCCGGAAAAATCAAATATCAAGAGACGAATGTTGAGGGGTTTGAAAATACAGTATCTGCTTTTTTCCAGTTATTCACTGGTGGAAATACAGGTAAGTTATTGGTAAAGGTATCTGAATAAGAGGGTTAATGCAAACGTGCATCTTTAGGCAGTTGTTCCCGATCCGATGAAAAATCTTCACGCGAAGTAAGTTCGGGAACACCGCAGTAATGATCACTTTTGGACGAAAGGTACCTTTTTTTTGGTCTTACCCCTGTCAAATATCGCAATAAAAAGGAGCTTCGACGTGATGCGAAGCTCCCTTTTTGCATATGAAACTTACCACTTTTTATTTTTAATCACTTTTCTTGTACCTATTAATAAACGTATTAATATATAGATTCATACAACGACTCTATCGTGGTTTATTATTATCTCTTTTCCATTAGAATAAATATATTTAACATAAAAAAAATGTTGAGTATAATCTAAATACTGATCGTAGTGATTGTTTAATTCGTAAATCTTATTAACGTCAGTATACCAAACAGCAATAAAATAAATTACAACAAACAATACATTTAATAATACTATTTTTTTATTCAACTTTTACTATCTCTTTAATCATATCAATAAATTTTATCAGAAAATTACTTCTATTCTTCCAGGCAAACATTCCCATTTATTTTAGCGAACTTATTCAACTCCCTCAGTTTGATACGATTATCTCTCGAATGCTCACTTATTCGCAGGATTTCATAACCCTTGTATTTGGATTTACGTATAATTGATAGGAGTTCAGATCATTTTGGCTTCGTGAAGGCATAGTTAAATAAAGGAGTCAGCTACCACTCCACATTTTTCCATATAATGCACATCTCCACGCCGCCCCTGGAGGCTTTCCCTCCCATGTCTCAACGGATCAATTGCCCTCTCATTCCTTCGTCATGCATGTCCAAGGGGTGGAGGCCAGTTATGCTATCCTGATGGGTCACAGTGCCCTTTTGTTGAATAAACCTGGTACTCCGTACAAATTTGAAATCCTACGAAAAAGACAACATTCAAAATTA
>NZ_JBALOS010000361.1:0-7152 GCF_036962765.1 Neobacillus drentensis | reverse complement strand
GACAATGGAAAGAGGTCTTGTAATGAAAGACAAGTTAATACATATGAGAGACAAGCTCAATGACATTAGTCGGCGGAATCGTTCGATTCGATTAATGAAGATATATAATAAGTGGAGCTTTGATATAACTGATCTGGATAACCTCTCTAGGTTATCTAAAGAAAAGATAAGTACAGCTATAGTAGAACAAATCATTCATCAAACCAAGAATGATGTCATCTTACTTAAGCCAACAATTAATAATGAACTTTCAATGAGTCTTTCTAGAAAACTCACTGATTTATATCGTAATATTAAGGGAATTGAAGATGAAACAGGTATTCATGATTTTTATCTCGGTTTTCCGTTTTTGTCAGGCACATTGTCCGATGGGACGTTTTTTCAAGCTCCATTATTTTTATATCCGATAAGGCTTGAAAAGAACAATGTGAATGCTCAAAAATGGGTGATTAAAATAGATGAAGGTGGTCCTCAAATCAATAGGACGTTGTTCTTAGCATTTAAAAAGCTAAACAACCAAACATTTACAGAAGATTTCTTTGATCAAGCTGCGGAACTTGCAACGAAGTATAACTATGAAGAGTGGCTCCAATTTTTAAAAAATCATGAAATGAATGTATCATTTACACCGAAAGGTATTAGCAAACTGAAGGAATATAGAAAAGAAGAGATTCCGGAAAAAGCAGGTTTAACTTTGTTGGAGAATGCAGTAATAGGGAATTTCCCACAAGGCGGGTCTTCATTAGTTAAAGATTATGAAGAACTCATTATTCTATCAGAAGAAAGTGATCTATCCTTAGCTGGGGAACTAATCGAACCGCAGGATAAGGATTTTGAGACTGATGGGGAACCGAGCGAAATAGAAAAAGCGAATAATAATACCCCAGACATTTTAAACCTATTACAAGCGGATGGGTCACAAGAAGAGATTATTCAAGAAGCGCGTTATAAAAAAGGGATCGTTGTTCATGGACCGCCTGGAACAGGCAAATCTCAAGTTATTGTTAATCTCATTACGGATGCGCTTCAAAAGGAGAAGAAAGTACTCGTTGTTTGTCAAAAGCGTGCGGCTTTGGATGTCGTTTACCAACGTCTGGATGGATTGGGCTTAAGTAATCATGTTGCGCTTGTCCATGACGAAAAGAATGATCGGAAAAAGCTTTATGCAAAAGTGGGAGCGGTTCTAGAGCAAAATCAGGTGTCTTTTGAAAATGCGATGAATCAGTTATCTTCTACTTCCAAAAAATTATCCTCACAAGAAGAGTTATTGAACAGTATAGCTTCTGGCTTGTACAGTTACCAGGACTTTGGGTTACGATTATATGATTTGTATGGATTAGCGAAGCCAAACGGGGAAACCACGCAAATTGTTGATCTTCATGAGGTGCTGCCGTCTATAAATAAAGATTCGTTAGTAGATATCTCTGAAAAAGTGTACACCTATGCGGAATGGTATGATCGCTTTGGTGATGAGGATTTCCCACTTAAAGAGCGAAAAACATTCGCGAATTTTAATATGAAAGAAAAATTGGAAGCGATCGAGTTATTGAATGATGTAGTCGATAAAGCGAAACAAGCGGTAGAATACCTCGACTCCCTGGATCATGAAAAAATTACGCCAGCATACACTTGGCTCATAGAAAATAAGTTAGAGAAGATTTATCCCGATTTAGAGGATGGCACGAAAAGAACCTTACAAGGATTAAGATTATGGTGGTGGACTTCCGTTTCGGGTAAAAACATCATTGAAGAATTGCTTGATGGGGAAAAATTTAAAGGCACAAGTTCGTCAGAATGGCTTAAGATCAAGAAATCTTTAGTTATTATGCATCAGTTGGGCAAAGTGACAAAAGCAATGGCAGAAGAAGTAGACAAGCTAAAAAAATATCTTCAGGATTCAAAAGTAAACAATTTAAAAACGAGAATATCAGAAGGTGATATCCCGTTAACTGAATTAGATAAAATGGTCGAATACATCCATCGTGACTTTGAAGAACTGCAGTTAATGGATGTATACTGGAATCAATGTTCGGAGGTTGAGAAGAAAGTGCTTCTTCTCCTTCAACAAAAAACGGTGAAGAACGAATTAACGCTTTCTGATTACTGGGTGGATTTATTAAAAAACTCCGCTTACGTCCAATGGATTGATCAAACGGAAAGGAAACATCCACAGGTCCAGAAAATTTCAACGAATGAATTTTCAAGAATTAGAGAGTCCTTTGCGGGGCTTATTGAGGAAAAAAGGAAGGTTGGGACACAGTTTTTACTTCATAACCTTACCAAAAAAGTGGATACCGTTCAAACCACTCATTCAAGGAATATTAGAGAGCTGAAACATCAGGTTGGTAAGAAGCGGCAAGTTTGGCCGCTGCGGAGATTAGTTAATGAATTTGCTGGCAATGGCCTCGTCGATATTATGCCTGTGTGGCTCGCCTCACCGGAGATTGTTTCGTCTATTTTTCCATTACAAGAAGGATTGTTTGATTTAGTTATTTTTGATGAAGCTTCCCAGTGTACGGTGGAAAGTGGGATTCCGGCAGTTTACCGGGCTAAACAAGTCATTATTGCTGGTGATGAGAAACAATTGCCACCGTCTAATCTGTTTCAATCCTCTTTTGTTAATGACGATGAGGAGGAGGAAGAATACGATACGGATGATTCCATTAGTTTGCTAAATTTAGCAAAAAGAAGGTTTTCTGAAAGGCTGCTTCAGTGGCACTATCGCTCTAAATATGAAGAGTTAATCAATTATTCCAATCATGCATTTTACAACGGGCATGTACAAATAGCACCCAATGTGATTCCATTTAAAAACCCACCAGCGATAAAATGGAAAAAAGTCGAAGGAAGATGGGTTAACCAGTCTAATGAAGTGGAAGCAATTGAAGTTGTCAACATTCTTAAAGATATCTTAATCAATCAGCCTGGAAAAACCGTAGGGATTATCACGTTTAACTCCAAGCAGCAATCGAAAATTCAGGATCAGATTGATAAACTAGTGAGTGAAGATGAGGAATTTAGCTCCGTTTATAATCAAATGTTAACCAAGGATCTCGATGAACGCGTCTTCGTAAAAAATATTGAAAATGTGCAAGGGGACGAAAGGGATATTATCCTCTTCTCGATCGCTTATGCGAAAAACGAGGAAGGCAAGGTGTATAACCGCTTTGGGATGCTGAATCAAAAGGGTGGAGAAAACCGTCTGAATGTCGCGGTCACACGGGCTAAAGAAGGAATCACGGTGGTTTCAAGTATTGAGCCAGAAGAACTGAATGTGACAAACACTTCGCAAATAGGTCCGAAATTACTGAAGGCCTATCTAAAATATGTACGGGCTGTCTCAAACTCACAAGTGGAGCAGGTCAATGCTGTTGTCCAAGAAGTCAATGAAAATGTAAATACCCATGTACAGGAAAAAGAATTACACTTCGACTCACCGTTTGAAGAGCATGTGTATCATCAACTTCGAAACCTTGGCTATGAGGTTACCACTCAGGTAGGAATGTCAGGGTACCGAATTGACATGGCCATTGTACATCCGCATGATTCTTCCCGATATATATTGGGTATCGAATGCGATGGAGCCATGTATCACAGCTCCGCAAATGCGAAGGAAAGAGACGTTTACCGTCAACGGTTCCTAGAAAGCAGAGGATGGACCATCGAACGGATTTGGAGTCGAAACTGGTGGAAGAACTCTTCGGCGGAGATTGAGCGAATTGATCAGAAAGTGAAGGAATTGTTGAAGAAGGAGACTGTTAAAGAGAAAGTTAGCAATTAAATAATATATTTTTTACGGAGTGCAAGGTAAGTGCCATTAATGTGGAATTACCTAGCACTCTCTTTTTTTGATGGGAAACTTTGGGGCCAATCCCCTATTTTTTGATAATAAAGCTAATTGCGGCTGGCAGATAAGTGCTAAGGGTTATTGGTCGTTCTACATTGTGTATTGGAGCAGAATCGATTTTTTGCGATGAACCTTTTGCAATAAACAAACACCTACAAATTATAGGTTTTTGTAGGTGTTTAAAGGTTTAGTAATTTAATTTTTTCTTCCAGTTTAGAGAGAATAGACTAGAAGAAATAGTAATAATAAAGAGTGCGATTACAATAATGAATACAATATAGTAAGAACCAGTTGAATCATAAAGATAACTGAATAATGTTGTACCGATTGCCACACCTAACGTAGAAGCTGACATAATTGTTGTATAAATTGATGCATAATCACGTCCACCAAATACCTCTCGAATTACTACTGGAGGAAGTAAGGTAGATCCAGAGAACCCAATACCAAATAGTAATGCACCAGCATAAAGAATACCAATTCCGAATGAATCAGATATTAGCAATGCAACTACACCAATCATTCCACCACCAATCCCAATGAATAGGGCTGCTCTAATACCGAATTTATCATTAATTGCTCCAAGTAAGAATTTACCACCTGTTTGTCCAATCGTTATACAAGTTACTCCTGTAGCTGCAATTGCAGCAGTAAATCCTACCGATTGTACAAAGTTTGGTACGTGGAAGCTAACTGTTGAAGCCAAACCAAATAATCCCGTAAATAACAGCACTAGATAAAATGCTGGTGATTTTATTGCTACACTTTTTAAGACACCCGTTTCAGGTGCTTTTTTTACATTAGTAACATTAGCATCCACTTCAGCAGCACCATAAGGAGTCATATTTAGTTGTTCTGGTTTTGAGCGAATAACAAAAATTGTGAATGGTAAAATTAATATTGCGACAATAACACCCAATGCGATGTAGGTTGAACGCCAACCAATAGATTCAATCAAGACACCTGTAATTTGAGCGAAGATTGCACCACCGATACCCATAAATGCCATCGCGATTCCTAAAGAAGTACCAACTTTTGCTTTAAACCAGTTGTTCATGATTAAGGGAATAGATCCGTAAATTAAGAATGTACTACCAATCCCTAACGCAATTCCCGAAATATAAAATGGGAAAACTGAATGATAAGTACCCATTAAACAAAATGCTAAAGCGTTAATAATTCCAGCAACAGTTAAAATATAACGTATATCATACTTGTTCAATATTTTCCCTGCAAAAGGTAATAAAATAGTGATTGTTAAATACATTAACGATGTATATAAACTAATTTCAGAAACACCAACTTTTAAGTCAACTGCTACGGCACGATATAAGATTGGCGCACAGCTAACGATAATACCTACACTAGCTGCGTAAATAGCGGCACTTGCTACCATTATCCACCAAGCATAATGTATTTTTCCTTGCCTTTTCATATGTTCACCTCATACAAATAGAGAAGCACGAACTTCTGCTTCTCTATTTGTAATTTTTGATCAGTAAAAGAGAGTCTTTCATTATTATTGAATAGTGAATCCGCCATCAATTGGAACAATTGCTCCACTCATGAATTTTGCTTCATCAGATGCTAAAAATACTGCTAAATCTGCTATCTCATCTACTTGTCCAAATGTACGAGTTGGTACTAAATCTTTAGGAATGCCAGCTAAAACATCTTTAACTAAAGGTGTTTCAATTGTACCTGGGCAAATTGCATTAATTTTAATACCGTAGCGAGCATATTCAGAAGACAAGTGTTTTGTATATCCAATTACACCATGTTTCGTAGCAGTATAAGCAGCTCCACCTTTTCCTGCAACAAGTCCAGCAACTGAAGCAATATTAACTATTGAACCAGTACCACGTTCAATCATGCTTGGTAACACAGCATTCGAGAATTCAAATACACTTGTTAAGTTAATATTTAATAGGAAATTCCATTGTTCTAACGTTGTATCTAAAGATTTCGCATATTTGTCAAATACACCAGCATTATTTACTAATACATCAACTGGACCAAATGTTTCTTCTGTTACTTTGACGCAGTTTAAAATATCTTCAGTTTTCATAACATTTACCGATAAAGCAATCGCTTCTCCACCGAATGCTTTAATTTCTTCGGCTACTGCTTGGGCACCTTCTAAATTTAAGTCAGCCACAACCACCTTTGCGCCTTCTTTAGCAAAGCGGATTGCTTCACCTTGTCCCATACCAGATGCAGCACCTGTAATAATTGCAACTTTGTCTTTTAATCTCATCTATGACATCTCCTAAAATTTATTTTTGATAACGTTTACGTTCACATATATAACCATAAGTTATATAGAGTGAGGGAAGAGATGGACCTAATAAAATTGAGATACTTTTATACAACAGCAAAATTGGAAAATATTTCGCTTGCTGCTAAGGAACTTTTAATTTCTCAACCAGTTTTAAGTAAGGCAATAACTAACTTAGAATCTGAATTACAAATGGATCTATTTTTCCGTAATGGAAAGAGGATCTCACTAAACGATAATGGGAGATTTTTATTTCAACGAGCAGAGTGGATTTTTTCAGAAGTCACCAATCTAGAGCATTCATTAAATGAGAGAAGAAAGGATGGAGGCGGAAACTTGTCAATCGTTACAACACTTCCATATACTTTTACCAATCTTATCGATTTATTTTTTAATGACTATCCCGATGTAAGATGTCAGCAAGTTCCATTATCGAAAGAAAACCTGCAGCAGTTTATTGAGTATGGAAAATATGATGTGTGTATTACAACATAGAATATTAATCATTCGAATGTTGAGTGGGTGCCATTATTTGAAGAAGAAATTTATTTAACTGTGCCAAAATCATTCAAAGAAGCAAATGCACAAACAATTAACCTAATAGAAATAGAAGGTAACCTTCCATTTATTGGTCTGAGAAAGCAATACAGTTTTCGTCAATTTACTGACCAATTTTGCAAATCGGTAGGATATACACCTTTCTATCAAGTAGAAGTAGAAGAAGCTACTACCATATTACAACTTGTTAAAAATGGTCGAGGGGCTGCATTTACACCCGAAACATCGGTTAATTTATATGAAGATAAAATCAAGCATCTAAAAATTGAAAACGGAAATTTTAAACGTACAATTGGTTTATTAAAGCATAAATATTTATATCCGACAAAAATATCACAAGCTTTCATTGAGCATTGTATTAACTATTTTCAGGAATATAAAAATCTATAAATAATATATTTTAATTAAGATATTCAACAACCGGTCGCTTTTCATGAATAAGAAGGTATATTTTTGGATTGTGAAGATT
>NZ_JBALOS010000360.1:0-7352 GCF_036962765.1 Neobacillus drentensis | reverse complement strand
ACTTTGGGGTATGTCGTTCCCGCTGCGCTCATAAGAGAGGGCTGTACCAAAACAAAAACCAATAGTGACAAAACAGAGATGACAACTTTCTTCATTTTTCCTCCTAATATAATAGTTTAAATGTTTGATAGACTCATAAAAACCATTATACTACGACAAACGAAGGATTCTAAGGAAAATTTAGTTTTACTAAATAATTTTGAAAATTCATAAACTTGTGGGTGACAGCCACCATTTCAAAAAAGAGAGAAGCGCATGAAGCGCTTCTCTTTGAGTCTGGTCGTGGAAATCGACCAAGCATGCGGCTTTACTGGCGGATGGCCCCACTTTACTGGCGGATGGTCCGGCTTTACTGGCGGATAACCTCCCTTTACTGGCGGAAGTTTTACTTTACTCTCGGAAAGCCACTTCCAACTTGCGATAACCTTCCCATTCACGCATTAGTCTCTGTTTATCAAAGCTTCCAAGTTGGGAAGTCAGTTTCTTTTTGTTTTTCATACTCCTTCATTCTAGAGTAGGAGTTTGAAAGTTTTGAAAGAATGTATCCCTGGGGGCTTGGTATTTCCATTTGCTTGCTTAACTCTTGAATTTTAATGTTAGTAAACATTTTTGAAACTTGAGCTAGATGTTCAATCGTGTCCATTAGTTTAGGGTTATCGTTGTAATTGCTTTTTGCAATAAAGTAAATATAATCAAGTTTGTTCCTTATATCCTTTAATGTCTCGAGATCAAATGGTTCAGTTGACATTACATTCACCCCTTATCCTTAAGCATATGGAACAAACGGTAATTATGAACAAAATCCCAAAAATAAATTTTAGAGACATAAATTGAAATTGCGTATAAAACGCACTGGGAACTTCCCAATACGTTTTCCACATGTATTTTATAGGAATACTGTGAACATCAAAAAAAGGCAGGAAACTAAATGAAAATTAACAAAATAGAACTCTCAGAAGGCAATCTAAGTGATTTAAAAAATGTCTATCAACGATTATTATCAGACTTTCCGGCGAATGAATTAAAAGATTACAATCATCTTAAATCGCTCCTAGCGAAGGGGAACTATAAATTACTCTTGGCAGCCAATAAAGAAGAAATTGTTGGCTATGCCTTTATTTATGAATTTGATCATATCCCTGTGATTTGGCTTGATTATTTGGCAATCGATAAACGATTCCAGAATCTTGGATATGGGGGCCTCTTTTTTAATAAAATTCTTCAATCAAAACAGGCCGGAATATTTGTCGAAGTGGAAATACCCGAATGCGATAAGCATGCGGGAGTACAACAAATAAGACGGATAAACTTTTACGAAAGATTGGGCGCCAAGAGATTACATATCCCTTATAAACTCCCCACCAACGATGGCGGGTTTCCAATGTACCTGTATTTTAGACCCACATCTAACCTGCATCGATTGCCAAAGGAACAAATACAAGCTGCAATCGCAGAGGTTTTTGGAAATATTCATTCTGATGTATCCGATCGAAATGCCATTTTAGATGAAATTTCCACGTTCATTGACGATGAATATGTTTGATAAAAAGAAAAGCAGAAGTTTAGCCGTTTGGCTGCTTCTGCTTTTCTATCTGTTACCATGGCTATAGTGACAAGTTCACAGTTTGTTTGAAATGGTATGGAGAACTTTTGAACAGCACCAATTGCGAACATAAAAAAGGAAATTCGCATATAGTAAGATATTACAATGCAAAGGATGTTCTTCTATGTCAGAATTTCCAGTTCCAGTGAAGATTGATTCCATTAGTGGCGGTGTTGTCCAATTTGGCGCTTCATTGTTTGTTTCACCTAAAAGCGCTATAAAAACTACACATGGCTCAGGTTCCACCAATACAGGGGTTCTTATCACAACGATCAATGGTCAAAGTAACTCCACTTCCGTCAATTCCGATCTATTTGACCAACCCATCGTTAACGATAACTAGCCATGGTCAATCGGGTAAAGGATGGGGAATTCCTCCTGCACATCCACTCAAAAAAATACATTTCACACAACTTACTAGTCACGCAGAGAAATTTCCCCCACCTTCATTTAACCTCCTAAAAAAGGTAAAAAACCCCTACCAATTATCTACATTTGGTTACCATATCACCACAGCCGAAGAATACACGATTTACTATGGTGATGGCACAAGTAAGCCAAAAATGTATGAATCCGAATATCAGTTGAAATTTGTAGGTTCAGAACTAAAAGTCGATCATCTGATTAAAACGACTGAGATTGATACGGACTAAACCATTTCATCCAAAAAAACCAAGGGATTATCCCTTGGTTTTACTTTTTGGAGCAGCCCCGTCATTCACCAGTTCATCTTCTTACGTAAATTAGTAATATGTGCAACATGATGCCGGCCATGCCATGCGTAAATTCCGATATTTCTTCCGACAGAAACTTGACCCGATTCTGGATGGATAAAGGTTCTTTTCAAATCCTCAGGTGATAGGCTGCGCAACAGGTTGACCAAACGGATATGCAGTGCCTCAAGTAATGACAGCGAAGTGTCCACAGACAAGTTGGAATCAGATAACTCAGCCCACTGCCCTTCTTCGTAAGGCTTTATCACAGGGTTATCCTCGGTAAGTGCCCATTTAAAACGAATATAGGCATTCATATGACTATCGGCAAGATGATGTACAACTTGTCTAATCGTCCACCCGCCTGAGCGATAGGGGATATCGAGTTGTTCATCGTTCAAATCCTTCACCGCATCCCTTAGTAGACTCGCTAATTCCTCCATCTCCTTGATCCAACCATCAATCTCACCAAAGGTAATCTCACCATCAAATTCAAACCTTCCAATTGGGTATCTCACATCCATTCCCATTCCTCCTCAATGTTCAGTCAACATACAGGTTGCTCGAATCATTTCTCAATCTTATTCATATACCTATGCACACTCTATTCTACTTAATTCCTTATGTACTTTTCGAATAAAATGCAAAAGACGATTCGGATTATAGCCCGAATCGTCTTTTGATTGGTAATTATTTATGCACTTACTTTTGCTTTTTCGTGACCAGGTCCTTTTTTGCTAGTCTTTTTGATGAAAGGAATCACCCAGCGGTCTAAACCGATTCGACCTGCATTGTAACCAGCAGTTAGAATGATGAAGCCAAGGAAAATGTCTCTTGGATTGTGAGATACGGTACCTGCTAGGAAGAAGCTGAAGTTCATCACTAGACCAAAAAACATTGCTGTTGTTGTTAAGCATCCGAGAATTAACCCTAAGCCGATTAATGTTTCGCCCCAAGGAACAATGACGTTGAAGACATCCACGTTTGGTAAGGCAAAGTGTTTTAAGAAGTCTACATACCAGCTAAATACCATGGCCCCATCTGGACCCTTAACCGGGTTGGCGATGGCTCCTTTTAAGAATCCAGAAGCATCGAAGCCGCCGGTTAATTTATGAAAACCTGCTGTGAACCAAGAATAGCCAAGGTATAATCGTAAGACAGTTAAGATAGCCGCTGCAATTTTGTTTTCTCTTAAAAATGTATTAAACATGATTTCATTCCGCCCTTCAAAATTTATTTGTTCTTTATGATTACACTATATTCCTTTTTTTTATTAAACAACATGGGTATAGTGTCAAGTTCACAGTTTGTTTGAAATGTTTTGACGAACTTTTGAACGACTTCAGGAAGTCCATTTTTTTTTATGGGGAACAGTCCCTAAAAATAACTCCCCTTTGACCTATTCCAAAAGTGTGGAGCTTGACACCGACAAAAAAAATCCCAGCTGTCAGCAGCTGGGATCATTTGTTTCTGCATCGGGTAAAAAAATTCCACCAAGATATTCGGCATGTTCAAGATATTGCATCACAAAGTCTGTTAATGACATCGCGATACCTGTATCTTCTAACCAATAATCATAGCTATTGGCCAGTGTTTTTTTGATTAGGTCGTTATGCAGCCAATTAGGGGCCAGTTGATGATCAATACTGGCAAGGATCGCAGCAATCTCCTCGGTTGTGGTTATGTTTAACACCTTCTTAGAAAAATGTTCATTTCACCTTTTCTAATCTATATTGTTATTTTCCCCAAAAATGCTAAAATAGTGATCCTATTTTTGACGGTGCAATTGGGGGACAAATTTTGTGATTGGGCTTATATTATTGGAATTCTATATATTTTTTAAAGATATCTACAAACATTAATCGTTTATCTACAAAGTTGAGAGGATATCTACAATTTTTAAGAGAATATCAACAAAGTTGAGAGGATATCTACAATTTTAAGAGAATATCAACAAAGTTGAGGGGATATCTACAATTTTAAGTGGATATCTACAAAATTGAAGAGGATATATACAATTTTTCGAAGATATCTACAAACCTTAAGTGGATATTTACATTTTTTCAAAGATATCTACAGATTTTAAGTGGATATCTTTGAGGATATCTACAATCCTCCCAATTTCATGGAAAAATCATCCCTCTTGACACATAACCGAATTTGCTATAATATCTCTCAAGTTCAAGACTTTTACTGTACGAAACAAAAGGGGAGTGGATATATGAAGAGCAGAACCACTGTTATGATTAGCATCGTTCTTGCGATGCTGGTTGCGTCGATTGATGCGACGATTATGAATACAACGATGCCGATTATTGCCAAAGAGTTAGGGCGATTTGACTTGTATGCGTGGTCGTTTGCGTCCTATATGATTACCAGTACCATCCTTTCTCCTGTGGCTGGGAGATTATCAGATTTATTCGGCCGAAAAAAAGTATTCGGCTCTGGCATTCTACTATTTTTAATGGGCTCGCTTCTGTGCGGGATGTCGGCCAATATGATTCAATTAGTCATCTTCCGCGCTGTCCAGGGAATTGGAGCAGGATTTATGATGCCGTTCCCTGCCATTATTGCCGGTGACCTGTTTTCAGTCGAAAAACGCGGAAAAATCCAAGCGTTATTCACGGCAATGTGGGGGCTATCTGCTGTCCTTGCGCCATTACTCGGATCCTTTTTCGTAGAGTTTATGACTTGGCGATGGATTTTCTTTGTGAACTTACCGGTTTGTTTAATCGCATTTGTGACGCTTCTTCCTTACAAAGAAAACTACCAACCCAAAAATGCGAAGGTCGACTACATTGGCGCAATTCTATTCGCCGTCGGTGTCACGTTTCTTCTATTAGATACCATCGTAAAAGAAAATCGCATTCTTTACTTGTTGATCGGACTTGTCTTTCTCTTTGTGTTTTATTTTTACGAGAAAAAACAAACATCACCAATTGTTCCGCTCTCTATGTTTAAAAATAAGATGATTTCACGGATTAACATCAACGCCTTTATTGGAACAACCGCCTTATTCGGAACCGCTAGTTTCATCCCGCTGTTTTTACAGAATATCGCTGGACTTTCACTATTCATGAGCGGTGTGGCCTTGCTCGGCACGGCGGTTGGCTGGATGGCTGCGGCCGTACCTGCGGGTAAATGGATTCTCAAGTACGGATATCGGATCTTGTTAATCATCGGAAACGCGTTACTATTCGGATCAGGGGCATTGTTGACCCAACTCGATCCAAGCCATGGTTTTTGGTTTGTCTTTCTTGTCATGATTGTGCAAGGACTCGCGTTCGGCTTACTAACCACAGTCGGAATGATCGGCGTTCAGCAGCTCGTCGGTGCCCATGAACGTGGAATCTCAACTTCCTTCTTCATGTTCTGCCGGAATATGGGGACGGCAATCGGCGTCACCGTCATGGGTGCGTTATTAACAAGCGGCTCCGATTTCATGCACGGCATCCATCATCTGTTCCTATTCGGGTTCATTGGCAGTATCTTAGCGTTACTAACCTCCTTCTTTATTCAGAAGGATCCATCTGAGCAAAAAAGCATCACCCCTAGACCGAAAGTAAGCTAGTTGGTCGCTTAACATATTGATATAACCCAAAAAGGCTTGGAGTTTCCTCCAAGCCTTTTTTGCGATTCATTTATATTTTAATGCAAAACTCGTGCTGCTGTTGTAAATCTAGATGGGTTATACGTAGCAATTTTTACAACATCGCCCGTTTGCGGTGCATGAATATATTTGCCGCCTCCAATATAGATGCCGACATGGTGCGCAGGGTTGCCCCTAAATACCAAATCACCTTTCTGTACATTATACGGAGAAATTGCGGTTCCTACATCCTGCTGGTCACGAGAGACCCTTGGAAGTGAAATACCAACAGAACGGAATACATATTGGGTGAACCCTGAACAGTCGAACCCGTTTGGAGATGTTCCGCCCCATACGTAAGGAACACCCAAATATTTTTTAGCAAATGCTATTAACTCATCTGCATCTCCAGAGTTAGTGACTGTTTCCTCCGGTGTATCGGATTTGGATGGTTTTTTTGCTGGAGAATCTTGTTTCGGTTGGCTTGGGCTTTCTGGTGCTTGTTGCTGTGCTCTTTCTGGTACTTGTTGCTGTGCTCTTTCTTGCGCCTCTTGACGTGCCCTTTCTTGCGCTTCTCGTTGTGCTCTTTCTTGTGCTTCTTGTCGTGCTTTATCTTGAGCATTTTTTTCTGTTTGTTGGTGAGCTAGTTGCGTTTGTTGTTGTTTTAAGGTACTTTTCGATTCTGCCAATACTGTTTTAATTTCTTCTTTATCTGCTTCAATCTGCTTCTGTTCAGAAACTAAGTCATCCTGGCTCTTTTTTAATTGGCCTAATTCGTTTTCAAGCTTTTTCTCTGCACCTAGTAAGGTTTCTTCTTTTTTAGCAAGAGCCTTCATGATATCAGTATTACTATCAAGAATTTGCATAATCGCAGTAGAGCGAGTTAATAGCTGGGAAAAACTTTTCGATGAAAGGATAAATTCTGCGTATGTGATCATCGGCTGTTGACCTTGTTCCTGCATAGTTTTTAGTCTTGCAGAATAATAGGTTTTGTTTGTTTCTAAGTCTTTTTTTGCTCTTTCAATTTCAGCCTTTGTTTTTACGATTTGACCTTGTTGTGCTTTAATATCATCGTTAAGTTGTTTGCTCTTTTCCATTCCCATGATGATTCGGTCGTCTAGTTGTTGAATCTTATTTTCTATGTCTTCAATTTGATTTTGTGTTTCTGTTATTTTTCCTTTTGTCTCATTGATCTGTTCTTGTGTAATAGTTGGACTTGCAAAAGTAGGAGTTGCTTGAAAGATAGAAGTCAATAGAGCAACTGATACCGAATATATTAATAATTTCTTTTTCATTCCATTCTCACCTTTTCTTCAAGAAAATTTTTCCGATTTATATATTTATAGTTTAAATTTCCAAGAGAATAATAACAATGGTACTGGTGAAAATGTAATGAATTTGTAATGTTATGTAGAAACTTCATAGAAAGAGTCGAATAAATTACATA
>NZ_JBALOS010000359.1:0-2985 GCF_036962765.1 Neobacillus drentensis | reverse complement strand
GGTGAATAAAGATGGGTTGGATTTGGAATCAGAAACAGCAGCATAATGCGAAAGGATATCATATTGTTGATCAAAAATTAACGGATGAGCTGAAACCGACAGTCGTTTCTGTCATTACCCCCGTTTATAATGCCGAAAAATATTTGAGAAAAACAATTGATTCTGTTGTAAATCAATCACTCGGGATGGATCAAATCGAGTACATACTAATCGATGATTGTTCTACAGACTCCTCAAGAGAAATCCTGTTAGAATACTCAGCAAAGTTTGCTAACATCAAGGTTGTTTTTCTGAAAAGAAATACAGGTACTCCCGGCCAGCCACGTAACATTGGTATTGAATTATCTCAATCTAAATATATGACTTTTTTAGATGCCGATGATTGGCTTGAACCTAATGGCCTTAAAACATTAGTAACGATTCTATCGGAAACCGGTGATGACTATGCAGTGGGGAAAACGATTCAGGTCCAATCAAAGGGGATGTCAATTGTCGGTGAACATGAATCGTGCATGGAAAGAAGAAGTGTATCGCCCTTTTCGATTCCGCATATCTTTCATCATTTAGGTCCAAGAGCACGTATGATCAAAACGAGCATCATAAAGGACAATCAGATTCTTTTTCCTGAAATGAAATTTGCGGAGGACAAGCAATTTTTCATGGATGTGCTTACCCATTGTCATACGATTTCCACTACCGAACATCCAATATATTATTTGAATCGGATTGATAACCAGGATACTCGATTATCAAATCGGACTAATATTATCCAAAAGACCAATTGTAATCTCAACGTAATTAACCATATTCTCAAGAAAAATTTAGATGTAGAAAAACAGAAGATGGTGTTAAACCGACTATATGAATTTGATTCCATTACTCGTTTTTTTAATACACCCCATTTTCAAAAAACGAAACTGAAACGGGTATATTACTATAAATTTAATCAAGTGCTAAAAACTACGAAGAATTTAAATTATGAGGTTTCCGAGGAATTCTTCCAACCAATTAATAAAGTGGTTTATAACTTATTTTCCAAAAAGAAATATAAAGACCTTGAGCACCTTTTTGCCTGGGATAAGCAGGAGAAAATCAAAGATATTTTGATAAAAGATAACCTCCCTTATATGATAGCACCCTTCTTAGAAGATAACGATAAATATATTCGCATTCCAATGCATTCCGTGTTAGAAGAGGAGTATGCTGATGAGGATCAATATACCCTTACATTTAAGGTGTTTGGCGATCATCAGGATACGCTCACCCACGGATTGATTCGGGATACAAAAAATGCCTTGCTTGAATCTTCTTATCCTGTAAGTCTAGATAAAAGTGGGAATGGTACGCTGACACTGGATTTTGAGTTATTAAACCAGCTTCCGTCATCAAACTACTCTATTTTTTTGCGATTTAATGATTATCTAAAAATTAACATCAGAAAACCGACACAAAGCAAAACGAAATACCATTATAAAAACCGCGAGTTTACTTTTTATGATACCGTCTACGGAAACGTTGGGTTAAAAATTTCTTCGGTAGAGTAAGAAACTGATTTCAATGGGATAGCCTTCGGCTATCTCTATTACTTTCAGTCCCTCCTCATCAATCCGTACGTGAGGTTTTCCCTCATACGGCTTTCCGACGTTCTTCATTCTTTGGCATTACGGTAGCTAATCGATTGTCCATCTACACCTCCACTGCTTTTCTTTCGTTTCACACGCTGCCATGCTTCCCATAGGACCAGTTGCCTGTCAGCTACTGAGCGTCTTGGTACTTACTCAAATTGGACTTTCACCAATTAGCAATTAACGGCTTGCTGGGCACGCATAAGAAAAAAGGCGACCTTCCTATTGAAGAATCGCAATTGTAATTTATCTTTATTTAAATGTCGGATTTTGCTTTCCAACTCTCACTAAAACGTGCCACAATAGTTTTAAGGCTAATCCCATTTGCTCTTTTTTCATATTATTGATTAGCCTTTTTAACCCATTTAGCACCTATTTTGTGCGTTTACCTAGATCTTAACATCTTCTTTCCCCATCCAAAACCATATCACCGTTTTGCACTACTGGTACATTTGTTAAAACGGCTTTTCCCGACATAAATAGCAGGATTAGTGGAAAAATCCCCCGATAAGACAAATGTTCATTTTTAAAACAACGTCATGTGCAAAATTAACTAATAGTAATTAAAGAGTCTAGCAAGAACGATCTCTAACAGCAGCCACCATAACCATGATGAAATGGATAGCCGCCATATCCATGATGGAATGGATGACCACCATAACCATGATGGAATGGGTGACCACCATAACCATGATGGATTGGGTAACCGCCATAACCCATGCCATAACCCATACCGCTTCCAAAGAAATCTCTTTCCATTTTATATCTCCTCCTCCTATTGTTTCCAAAAATAGTGTATGTGTCCATTTTTAAAGAGGAATAGATATTTGCCTATTTGAAAGTGCCTTCTTGGCTTTTATTTTATTTGCGGTATAGTCATAACTCCTCACTTGTTCATATAATGACAGAAATGGTGTAAGAGGTGGGGAAATTGAAATTTAAGATAATACCATCAAAGCATGCGGAAGCAAACGAATTGTTAAAGATTCAAAAAGAAGCGTTTCATTCAGATTTAATCAAATATAAGGATTATCATACAAGTCCTGCAACTGAATCATTGGATTACTTTTTTTTTAGAATGCAAAATTCTTTGCACTATTCTATTTTCGTTGATGACAGGATTGCAGGCGGAATCTGTCTTGTAAAGCAAACAAAAGATCATAATTATTTGTATCGAATTTTCCTTGGCTCTGAATTTCAAAATAAAGGATTGGGATCTAAAATTTTACAGGAGTTGGAAAGGCATTTCCCTAAAGTTAAAAAGTGGTCACTTGATACACCTAAGGACAACCGTAGAAATCGCCACTTTTATGAAAAATTTGGCTATAAAAAAACAGGGGAGCAACGAGTTAACGAATAC
>NZ_JBALOS010000358.1:0-5098 GCF_036962765.1 Neobacillus drentensis | reverse complement strand
AAAGGTAGAAAAGTTAATTTATATAAACAAAAGTATGAAAATTTCCTCAGTAGCTAAAAAATTAAAGGGTGGTCAGGTGGATGCCATTGTGGTTCTCGATCATCCAAAAAATGAATTTATCATTCAGAAGTTAAGTCAGTATGGTCTCCAATTAAATAAACATTTTTTCTTGTTATATAATATATTGTAGAAAAATTAAAAGACCAAATGAAAAGATTGTAAATAACCCCTTGACGTCAAGGGGTTTCGTTTATGTGATGGTAGTAAGACCTGATTCTACACTGTTGCAATGATTACAAGCTAACTCTTGTCTTCTTGTATTTTAAGTTTTTCTTTATACTCCGCAATTGTTTCTTTCAACCCATCTTCCAATTTTTTAACAGGGGCCCAACCTAACAATTCTCTTGCTTTATCAATCACAGGCCGCCGCACTTTTGGATCATCCTCTGGAAGCGGGTGGAAGGTGATAAAGCTTTCAGAATCTGACAATTTTTTAACAAAATGGGCCAAATCCAAAATTGAGTGTTCAATGGGATTTCCTATATTGATAATTTCCCCATTGGCTTCATCTTTTTCCATTAACAACTTTAGTCCGTTGATTGTATCGGTCACATAACAAAACGACCGTGTTTGAGTTCCATCGCCATAAACTGTAATGTCCTCACCCTTTATCGCTTGCGTGACAAAGTTGGAGATTACTCGGCCATCATCGTTCGCCAGTCCAGCCGAATAGGTATTAAAAATCCGTGCAACCTTTACTTTTGTTTGATATTGCGTGTAGTACAAGTAGCAAAGTACTTCTCCTAAACGCTTCGCTTCATCGTAGCATGCACGTGGGCCCCATGTATTGACATTGCCTCTGTAGGTTTCTGGCTGCGGATGCACTTCGGGATCACCGTAGGCTTCACTTGTACTGGTATAAACCATTTTCGCATGATTCCTTTTGGCAAGTTCCAGCATATTTTTCGTGCCGATTGTATTCACATTAATCGTTTCAAATGGGCTGGCTTGATAATATTTTGGAGAGGCTGCCGAGGCAAGATGGTAAATTTCCTGAACGTTTAAAAAGTCAGGGTCGGCAAGTAATTTCCGCGAACAAACATCCATCTCTTTAAAAATAAACCGGTCTTCTGGGAGGCCTTTTATGTTGGTGATTTTTCCTGATGATAAATTATCCACTCCAACAACAACGCATCCAGCTGCAAGTAAATCTTTTGCCAGGTGTGAGCCAAGGAATCCCGCCACACCTGTTATTAATACTTTCTTATTCATGATTCACCTCTATTTTTCCAGTCTCTTACATACTATGAAATAGATAAAGTTTGGTATGGGTAGGAGGTGGACAACTCGATAACTGTTGTCACAAGTACAAATAGAGAGTACATGTTGGACCGTGTCATCGAGAATTTCACAAGGCAAACCGTTCAGGAAAAAGAGTTGATTATTATTTTGAATAAGAATGAGATGAAACGAGAAAATGTAGTTGCATTACCGAATATAAGTGTTTTTCAGTTGGATGAAGAGAAAACCTTAGGGGAAGGTTTGAAATTCGGCTTTAGTCAGGCCAGATATGAGGTTGTGGCTAAATTTGATGATGATGATTATTACTCACCAGATTATTTGACTCATGCCATCCAAATGCTACAGGAAACAGGTGCAGATGTTGTTGGAAAGGCAGGGATCTTTGTTTATATTAAAAAAGATAGGCTGTTAACGACCTTTCGTCCGCGGATGCATTCTATCTTTTTGAAAAATAACCGGGTGTTTCTCGCCGGAGGGACGTTAGTGTTTAAAAAGGATGTGCTTGAAAAGGTTCAGTTTCAGGCGCTAAATAACGGAGAGGATGTGCAATTTCAAAAGGATTGCCTCAGTCAGAAGTTATCCTTATATTCAGGGAGCCTAAATGATTATGTACTAATTCGCTATCAAGAGAATCATCACCACTCCTGGCAGGTTCTTGATGAGATATTCCAAAAACATTGCAAACAGATTGCGGTGACGGACGCGTTTGAGGAATATGTGTGGGAAGGGGGAGGGTCCCGATGATTTCCGTCGTCGCCTGCACGAATCGCCAAGCCTATCTACCGAAAATTATAGAGAATTTTCAGAGACAAACATTAGTAGAAAAAGAGCTTATTATTGTTGCTAATGCTGCATTTATGGAAGCCTCCGGCGTTGGATATCCAATTTTCCAAATTCCAGAAGAAGTCAGTTTGGGGGCCTGCTTAAATCAAGGGGTTCGTTTAGCAAAGTATGATTTTGTTACAAAAATGGATGATGATGACTATTACGGTCCCGACTATCTAAAGGAAGTGTATGAGACACTGGTTCAGACTGGTGCAGATTTGGTGGGCAAGTGCAGTTTTTATATTCACTTCCAAAAAAATAAGGAGTTGCGCTTGTATAATCCCAATCATGAGAATCAATGGATTGTAAACAATGGTCCGTTTAAAAGTTCCGATTTTCTACACGGGGCCACGCTTGCCTTCAAGAAAAAAATCCTCGATCAAGTTCGCTTTCCCGAAGTGAATGTTGGAGAGGACAGCGGCTTTCAGCTTCTATGCTATGAAAGCGGATTGAAAATGTATTCGTTATCGAAGGATCACTATGCCTATTTGCGCTACACTGACCCTCAGCATCATCATTCAGATGCAAAGGAGCCATTATTAAGAAGGCGAAGTCGTTTTATTGTCAACACAGCTTCGATTGAAAAATACATTAATATCAAAGAGTAAGGCAGTGGTCTAGTGCCACTGCCTTAAAATTGGTTAATAATGGATCACCCACTGAGTAAATCAACGGAAAAGCTTTCGATATCCTTACAACGAATCACTGTCAACCGCTCATTTACAAATGGTGATACCATAACTGGTTCAATAATTTTTACACAGCAATCGCATGTTACGCGTTGTAACTCCCCAGTAAAGAGATCTCCAGACTTTGTTCTAATGGTTACTTCGCTATGCTTGAACTTCTTTAAAATTCTGCATAAACAATCTTTCTTGCAGTTGCAATCTTTTTTACATTTACATTTGCTTTTGCTTTTTTCTTTACGACACCCCACTCATACCCCTCCTTTCAAAAAATAGATTTTCAAATTAATATATTCATTTAAACAATGAAGGTCAGGGTTATCGGATTATTTTTTCGCCCATTTAATTCGTTGGATTAGAGAAAGTGCTATTTGGACAATTATCCAAACCTAATGACAAGCTATTGAATAGGATAGTATACGCAAGTCTTTGGAATGAAAGTGGGTGGGCTTAGCATGAGCTATTCATACGGAAAATGGACAAAGTATCACATGATGAAGGAAAATTCTACGCTTGTCGGCTACTTACCAAAAACGCTTATTTTAACAAATACAGCTTTTTGGGAGCTTTTAGAGGAGAAGGGAGCGGTCGTCATCAAACCTAGTGAAGGATCACAAGGTTATGGTGTTGTACTAGTCTCCAAGATTGGTGAATACAGATATGAGATGCATAGCAATCGGAATAAGATTATTTGTGGGAAAAAGGATGTTGAGGAATTTTTGGATAAAGAGAAATACGGACGGAAGCTGTATATTGTTCAACAGAAAGTTCCCTTAGCCACGGTGGGTGACTGTCCCTTTGATTTACGCGTAATGGTAGAAAGGGAAAAGGACTCCATTGAATGGCGTGTAACAGGGAAACTCGCCAAAGTAGCGGAAAATGGCTATTTTATTACCAATATTGCAAAATCAATCCTCAATGTGAATCAAGCATTAGAACAATCCAACATAACAGATATCGATGGACATTTACTGCAAACAGAAATCGATAACATCGCTCTACTAACTGCATACGAACTTGGAGAATACTATCCAAACACCCACCTAATCGGCCTAGACATCGGTCTAACAAACAGCGGCGACGTCTACATCATCGAGGCAAACCTCAAACCCAGCCGGGCCATATTCAAAAGATTAGAAGAATCATGAACGTAGATGGGAAAAAGTGTTAAATAGAAGTGATTTTAAAAAGAAGTGATGTTAAAAAGAAGTGGGTGTCAGGCACCGCAAATGGACAAATCATCAATTTGTCCATCTGTGGTGGACGCTACTTGGATTAGAGTTTAATTTAATACATAAAGAAAAGCGATACATCGGCGGTATCGCTTTTTCTGTTACATTTCATATCCAGTTTTATTTTTGATTTTGAAGTACGAGCTGCAACCCTAATCCTATATAGATAGAGCCCACAAGTTTCCCTTGCCATCGTCCAAGCCTGCTATTCTTGTTTGTGAAAAGCTTTTCGCCTATAGAGCTAGTTAAGAATGCAAGCAGGGTGGTGTACAAGATGCTCATTAACACAAAGGTGAGCCCTAGAGTAAGTAATTGAATGAAAACAGGGGTTCCGTTGTTGTGAATGAACTGCGGTAAGAAGGCTAAGAAGAAAAGAGCAGTTTTTGGATTGAGTAGTTCAATTAATAAGGCCTGACGAAACGATGTGATAGAGCTGCTCTTTTTCATGGCCGGTTGATCTTGTTTTTTGGACTTTTCGAGGATTGACTTAATCCCTAAAAAGATCAAATAAGCAGCGCCTAGATATTTTACAATTTCAAAGGCGAGGGCCGAAGTCATTAGAATGGCTGAAAGGCCTAATACAGCGGCAATCGTATGGATTAAATCCCCCACCGCAATCCCAATGCCGGTGATGATGCCAGTTTTCCTTCCGCCCTGAGCGGTTTTGGAAATGGTTAGTAAAACAGCTGGACCTGGAATGAGAAACAATACAATAACAACTAATATAAATGACAGCATTTTTCTGCACCCCTTTAAACGAATAAAGTATATCTCATTCTATCATAATATATATAAAGATTTATAGTTAACACATCCATATGAAGTAAGTTTTATAAAAATTTTAGTTGCCTTATTAGATGCTAGGTGATAAGATATAAAAGTTGTCAGCGAGACACTTAATATTTGAAAATAGTTATTGACAACATCGTTTGGAAATGATAAAGTATAAAAGTTGTCATCGAAACTATTAATCTTTTGAAAAAAGTTATTGACAACGAACGCAGAAAAATGATAAGATATAAAAGTTGTTCCGAAAATTGTTCTTTGAAAACT
>NZ_JBALOS010000357.1:0-8839 GCF_036962765.1 Neobacillus drentensis | reverse complement strand
CTTCCGCTTAATGAATTGTGCAAATTAATAATGGAGCATCCCAAAATGGTGCGTCGGCCAATTATATTGGACGAAAAAAGATTACAAGTAGGATATAACGAGGAGGAAATTCGTAGTTTTCTGCCCCGTAGGATCAGAACATATTTGTACAATGAATTGCAAAAAGAGGCCAATTAAAATCAATAATAATGGAGAAAAAAATGCTTAGTATTTACAGTTAAAACTTTACCATGGAACGGAAAAGAAGGATCACCTTTAATGTTTAATTTAAAAGGAGGAATACCGGATGATTGAAGTATTTGTGACAGTAAATTATAAAGATCGGAATTACCATACCAATGTCATTGTGAAAAAAGATATGACATGGGATAAAATTAAACGGATAGCAGAAGAACAAGTCAAAAAACAATGGGATATATAAATAAAACGGACGGACTTAGAAAAACTAAATCCTAGAATAGCTAATCTGTAATGTTTATTATTACAGTACGTTATGAATGAAGATGCATACTATAGATATAAAAGTAAAAATATATGAGAAGTTTTATTGCTTAGGAGGCAAGTCATGAAAAGTGATTTTACCCTCGCCATTCATAGTTTATCTTTTCTTGCGCTACAGCCCGACCGCATGTCAACTAGCGATGCCATTTCAGAAAGTGCTGGCGTCCATCCGGTACGCATTCGAAAAGTGCTAAGTTTGTTAAAAAAACATGGATTTATTAAATCCAAAGAGGGAACTGGCGGCGGATTTATTTTTGAGCTGGATCTAAGTGAAGTGAATCTTTGGGATATATATAAGATAACCTCAGAAGGTGCACTGCAGCCCAAGTGTCCTGAATCAAATGAAAAGTGTATTGTAGGGGCGAATCTGCAAAGTGTCCTATGCGGAATTTTCTTCGGTGCGGAAGAGCATATGGGAGATTATTTAAAGAATTATACAATCAAAGAGGTTGTAAGTCTTGTTAATAAGCGGAGTGACCGGTATATAACTGCAGATCTTTTTAAGTAAAATGTAATATAAAAAATTACAGATTAATCTAAACTGGCATATCCTGCTTGATGAAACTAAAAAAATTTAGAAGGTGAAAAAAGTATGTTCTCCAATAATAATACCATTTTAAAAACAGGTGATTGGATTAAGGCAGAATCAGGGGCTGGCGAATTAATCATTGGTTATATTGATTCACTGTCTAGTCTAGAAGGAGTAGTAAAGGTAACCGTTGTTACAAGTGACAATAATCAAACAATTGGCAAAACAATTCCTATTTTAAGTACATGGGTTAAAAAGCTGCCTGTTTCTAATGTAACCAACAAGGCACAAATTGAATTTCTCCTAGACTTAGCTTTATCAACAGGGGATAAGGAATGGTTTTTAGCGCTTTCTTCGGAGTTAAAAGCAATAAAGCAGCTTGTTAATGGAGTTCATTAAAACTTACACGTCGAATTCCGATTACTGTGACACGTAAAAATGATAGAGCAGAAGTTCCATGAATGGAGGAAGACTAAGATAGACAAGAAGTTTCTTAAAATACAGAAAAAAATACAATAGGGCCACTCTGAAAGGTTCACAGTGCCCGTGGACGAAGAAAAAAGTACAGAACGGTCACTCTGAAGGGTTCACAGTGCCCGAGGACGCGGAAAAAATGCAAAAGGATCACTCTGGAAGGTTCACAGCCATCGTTTAATGAGTTATGGAATTCTCTCACCCGAAAACCAGCAACCTTCTCTTAGTTGAAAATACTCCAACATCATTTCAACCATAAGCCCCTAATCTCACGATTAATAGTGCCCATCTCTTGGCAATACTTTAGAACTTGTTTTAAAATGGTACTCACCAGACAAAGTGATAGTGGCTCGTGCAAAAGAGAACAAAAAAATTCATAAAAAGTTCACAAATCTATGAATCCATGTTACTATTAGAAAGGTTTATAGAGTATGGAAAGTTCATTGATCGTCAGTTAATAAAAATTGACTGTACATCCTGTTCTTGACATAGTGTCTATAGCGGGATGGATTGCTAGTATGAGAAAATGCTCAGCTGTCAGCCCACTGTAAAACGGTTCATGCATTGGCATGAGAACCGATTTATGGTGGGCTTTTTTGCGTTTTGATTCGTTTAGCCAATCTATTTAACTTACTAACTTTAAAAGCAATGGGCAAAGAGACCGGCTATGTCACATTGTCTTAACAAAAGGTCATTAAATTCATCTAACTGGAGGAAAAAATATGGCGTTTCATAGTTCCCAGCACATCGCGGAATTAGCCGTTGAGGCTGGTTCCAAAAAGGCAAAGATGCGACCAGAACATGTACTTTTATTAGGATTTTTAGGCGGAGCCTTTATAGCACTTGGTTTTCTTTTAGATATTCGAGTAATTGCCAATTTACCGAAGGAATGGGGTTCCTTCAGCTCACTATTAGGCGGAGCTGTTTTCCCCGTAGGACTAATGTTAATCATTATTGCAGGTGGAGAATTGTTAACAGGGAACATGATGGCGCTTCCGATTGCCGTTCTAGCAAAGCGTGCTACGCTGGGACAACTGGTGAGAAATTGGCTCTTAGTATTAGTCAGTAACTTTATTGGGGCAATCTTCGTCGCTTATTTCTTTGGTCATATACTGGGATTAACGGAAACAGGTCCCTTCCTAACCAAAACTGTTGCAATCGCAGAAGCTAAAATGGACGAAACATTTATTCAGAGCGTAATTTCAGCTATTGGCTGTAACTGGCTCGTTTGTTTAGGCGTTTGGCTGGCTTATGGCGCAGATGATATCGGTGGTAAAATACTTGCCATTTGGTTCCCAATTATGGGGTTTGTAGCTATTGGTTTTCAGCACGTTGTTGCCAATATGTTCGTCATTCCAGCCGCAATCTTCGCGGGGCACTTCACATGGGCAGATTATTTAGCTAATTTTGTGCCGGTAGTCATTGGAAATGCAATTGGTGGCGGTGTTTTTGTAGCCTTGATCTATTGGATGGTTCATAAGGAGTCCCTCCAAACTCGAACGCAAGCAGAGCCAAGTATCAGAAAAGCTGGATAACGATTATTAGGCTTTTCCTTGTACAAGGCATATTAATAGTTTTATAGAAAAAAAGCAAAGGAGCACTGGTTTTAGGTAAGGAAGAATACCTAGAGTTTTGGCTCATTAAAAGTAATTCTTTTTTTGAAGTTCGATAGATTTTCTCTGTTTTAAACTAAGGAGGACTTACAGTGAAAGAAAAAGTGAATGTTCTTATAAATGGAACAGCACATGAAGTTGAAAAAGGAACTCGTATTTTAGATTATTTACTTCAACAAGAAATGGAGCATCCGCACATATGCTATTCTGAAGTATTAGGTCCCGTTCAGAGCTGTGATACGTGTATGTGTGAAGTTAATGGAAACATTATGCGTGCATGTTCCACAGTGATTGAAGACGGCATGGACATTTTGACCTCATCTGAGCTTGCAAAGAAAGCGCAAGAGGAAGCAATGGACCGTATTCTCGAAAACCATCTATTATACTGCACCGTTTGTGACAATAACAATGGCAATTGTCGTGTCCATAATACAGCAGAAATGATGGGGGTTGAGCACCAAACACGACCTCATCGCTCTAAGGGCTATGAAGTAGATATGTCTCACCCGTTTTATCGATATGATCCTGATCAATGTATCCTGTGCGGGCGCTGTGTGGAGACATGTCAAGATCTTCAAGTGAATGAAACGCTAACGATTAACTGGGAAAGCGGTCAGCCGCGTGTTTTATGGGACGGAGGAAAAAGTATTAATGAATCATCCTGTGTATCCTGTGGTCAGTGTGTGACAGTTTGCCCTTGTAATGCCTTAATGGAAAAATCCATGCTTGGAAATGCTGGATTTATGACAAGCATTTCAGATGACTTGCTTACACCAATGATTGACATTGTCAAAGCAGTAGAGCCTGATTATCAAACAATCATGGCAGTATCAGAAGTAGAAGCAGCAATGCGTGAGACTCGCATTGAGAAAACAAAAACCGTTTGTACATTCTGCGGGGTAGGCTGTTCATTTGAAGTTTGGACAAAAGATCGTGAAATTCTCAAAATTGAACCATCTGAAAACGCCCCTGTAAACAGCGTTTCCACCTGTGTAAAAGGAAAATTTGGATGGGATTATGTAAATTCCGAAGAACGTATTACGACACCTTTAATCCGTAAAGGTGAAGTGTTTGTTGAAGCAAGTTGGGATGAGGCTCTTTCTCTCGTTGCAAAGAAACTCGGCGGTATGAAAGAAACGTACGGCAGCGATGCCATCGGTTTTATTTCGTCATCTAAAATTACGAACGAGGAAAACTACCTAATCCAAAAGTTGGCTCGTCAAGTGTTTGGAACCAATAATGTGGACAACTGCTCTCGTTATTGCCAGTCACCTGCTTCGTGGGGGTTACAACAAACGGGAGGCATCGGCGGCGACAGTGGAACCATTAAGGATATAGCGGGTGCTGGTCTTGTTATCCTTGTAGGATGTGCGCCTGCCGAAGGACACCCTGTCCTTGCCACACGTATTAAGCGAGCGCAAAAACTTCACGGACAAAAATTAATTACCGTTGATGTGCGCAGACATGAAATGGGTGACCGTGCAGACTTGTTCGTTCGTCCAAAACAAGGAACAGACTATGTATGGCTTTCCGCTATTACGAAGTATATCATGGACCAAGGCTGGCATGATGTGAAATTTATCACAGAACATGTCAATCATTATGATGAGTTATTCAAAATGATTGAACCTTATAGTCTTGAAGAGGCAGAAAAGATTACGGGTATCTATAAAGAAACATTAATCCAAATGGCGGAAATGATTCGTGATGCTGATGGAACAGCGATTTGCTGGGGTATGGGTGTAACGCAAAATATCGCGGGTTCACATACATCTGTTGCCATTGCAAACCTGCTCCTTGCTACTGGAAACATGATGCGTCCAAATGCAGGTGCGTACCCGTTACGTGGACATAATAACGTACAAGGTGCAGCTGACATGGGAACGATGCCAAATATCTTCCCTGGTTATCAATCGGTAACAGATGACCAAGTACGCACAAAATTCGAGAAGGCGTATGGGGTAGATCTTCCTGCAACACCTGGAATTGACAATATTCAAATGCTAGCAGCCATTGATGAAGGTAAAATGAAGGCGATGTTCATCTCTGGTGAGGATATGGCATGGGTCGATGCTGATTCGAATCATACGCAGGCAATGCTTGCTAAGCTTGATTTCCTTGTCGTACAAGAAATCTTCTTAAGCACAACAGCCCAATTTGCAGATGTAATTTTGCCTGGTGCGCCGTCACTTGAAAAAGATGGAACCTTTACCAATACGGAGCGTCGTGTACAGCGGTTGTATCAAGCATTAGCGCCTCTAGGGAATAGTAAGCCGGACTGGTGGATCCTTACAGAGCTTGCGAAGCATATGGGCTTTGATTGGAATTATAGTCATCCGAGCGAGATTTTTGCGGAAATGGCAAGCTTAACGCCTTTCTTCAGCCAGTGTAACTATGACGTGCTAGAAGGGTGGAACAGCTTCCACTGGGGTTCTCCTGATGGAACAAACACACCGCTGCTTTACCAGGACGGCTTTCATTTCCCAGATAAAAAAGCGCGGTTCGGTCTGTTTGATTATGTGCCGCCAGTGGAGTTCCCGCAAGAATTCGATCTTTCATTAGATAACGGACGTCTGTTGGAGCACTTCCATGAAGGAAACTTAACACAGAAATCAGAAGGACTTAACTACAAATTCCCGAAAGTTTTCGTTGAGATATCTCCTGAGCTTGCAGAAGAGCGCGGCGTAAAGGATGGGTCACTTGTCCGTCTTGTATCACCATATGGGGCGATTCGCTTGCCAGTTCTTGTAACTGATCGTGTTGTAGGAAAAACAGTGTATGTTCCAATGCACTCCTCAAGCCACGAGAGCGCTGTTAACCTGCTTACAGGTGGAGCAGTAGATGTGGTGACTCGTACACCAGCTTACAAACAGGCTAAAGTGCGGATGGAAGTCCTTGAACTGAACGGAGAAAATCCGCTACCAAGGTACAATCCACGTAATGCGACTCGTACACCGCAAATGGGCCTTGAAATTTACCGTAAGTGGGAACGCGGTGATTATGTTCCGATTGCAAGTGTGAACGAGCATATTAACCCTGGTTTCTATGACAGGAGGAATGCGTAATGGCAAAACCCATTCAGACGATTCAAAAAATAGAACTTACAGAAGAACAAAAGAAAATACAATCCCTGGAGAATCTTCTCTCCGGGGTTGCAGATAATCATGATTCACTGCTAGAGACGTTGGATTTGCTGCAGGAATTGCATGATAGCGGAATTATGGAGGCTTTAGGAAGTCTTCTAAAAGCGAAAGAGAGCGCAGCAAAAATCGCTGTCGGTCAATTTACGCGAAAACCTGTGACAAACATGATCAATAATGCGATGGCTGCAGGCGGTATTCTAACTGAACTGGATCCGGAAACAACAAGCAAGCTTGCAAAGGGCTTGACCACTGGATTGCAAAAGGCCGAGCAGGAATTAAAAGCCGATTCTAAGCTTGGGCTCTTTGACTTAATGAAGGCCCTAAAGGATCCTGATATCAATCGTGCGCTAGGATTTGGATTTAACCTGTTAAAAGGGATTGGCGAAGGCTTAAAAGAGTAACATAAAATACGAAACCCAAAAAAACCCATTCGTTTAAAGGAAAGAATGGGTTTCCTCTATAGCAATTAAACCAACCAATTAAGACGAGGAGGGACGTCAATGACAAAAAATCTGGAACATCAATTTAGTATGCTTGTTCGTGAAATTAGAAAAGAATATGTGGGAAATGGACCCAAGGAAATCACCACCAAATTTATTGGTTCCTGGGCGATCAGTGAAATGAAGGGGAACCTGACAAATGTAGAAAAGTTCATGATTCATTCAGAACAAGGGGAACAGATGGTACATGAAACGAGAACAAGATTTGTGAAGGAAATCTATAAAAAGCCGGAGGTCCTTTTAAGGTTTGAAACTTTGATGGGGGCAAGGGTGATACGGCTATTTTCCGATATAAATATTGATGAAGACATTGCCATGACTATTTTTGTATTTGACCAGCCTATAGAGGGCAAGTAGCTAGGAGTGAGTAGTATGGATCAGCCAATGAAAATGGAAAGCAATGTATGGCGGTATGAGGCAGGAACCATACACAAAGTAACGGATACAATCGTAACTGAATATCCCATCACAATTGTATTAAACGAGCAGGAATTCGCCACACTTGTTTGCAGCCCAGAGCACATAGAAGAGTTAGTCGTTGGCTTTTTGGCGTCGGAAGGGATCATCAGCAGTTATAAAGAAATTAAAGAGCTTACCATTATAGAAGCAACAGGCCGAGCGATTGTGAAGACGCATAAGGTCAACAAACTGAACGAGTTGTTCCATTCTAAACGAGTTGTAACATCTTGCTGTGGGAAAAGCCGGCAAAGCTTCTATTTTTATAATGATGCGAGAACTGTTAAACCGCTTGAAAACGTTGATGTGACGGTGTCCATAGACCAATGCTTTCATTTGATGCGACTTATGCAGGAGTCGTCCGTGATCTTCCAGGATACAGGCGGCGTACATAATGCAGCCCTTTGTGACAGGAACGGCATCATCGTAGACAGAACGGACATTGGACGACACAATGCACTGGATAAAATTTATGGTTATTGCTTGCAGCATTCGATATCCCTTTCAGACAAAATTATCGTGTTTAGTGGTCGTATCTCTTCAGAGGTGCTACTAAAAGTAGCCAAAATAGGATGTGGCTTGGTGCTGTCAAAATCAGCACCGACCGAATTGGCCCTCCGGCTGGCAGAAGAGCTTCATATTACGACTGTTGGTTTTCTCCGCAATCATTCTTTAAACATCTATACAAGACCCGAACGTATTAAGATACAGGGTGTTCAATTACTTACGTAAAAAAGTGCCGTTTCAGCCATTGAAGCGGCATTTATTTATCAAAATAATGATATTTTGCGTGAGGAATCGGCAAAACGTGCTAGAAGTTATCCATAAAGTGTTAATGAAATGAACAGGACTTTTGAACTACCAAATTTTACAGCTATCTTCCATTTGGCAGACATGATATATTTCTCTTGTAAAGTTCTTAACGGACTGACGCGTAAGCTTTCATTACAGAGAAGTACTCAAGAGGCTGAAGAGGCGCCCCTGCTAAGGGTGTAGGTCGGGTAACCGACGCGAGGGTTCAAATCCCTTCTTCTCTGCCATTATATTATGGGAATGTCTTGGTATCGACAGGGATCGTTTGAGCTTATATGGCGAGTCGAGGGTTTCGTCCTCGTTAAAACGATAAAGCCTAATAACTGGCAAACAAAACAACAACTTCGCTTTCGCTGCCTAATAACAGACGATAGCGGTTCCTCCCTCCATCGTCCATGTGGTAGGGTAAGGGACTCATGACAAGTGGACTACGCCGAATTCCACTGTCTGAGGATGAAGGAAGAGACTAACCAGACTAGCTGCTTCAACGCCTGTCAGTAGGCTAAAGAAGTAAGTGAAATGAATTTTACTGACTACACTCGTAGATGTATAAGTGCCAATATCTTTGCACACGGGTTCAACTCCCGTCATTTCCACTAAAACCAACCAAAACATCTTAAATTAGATTCATCATCCGATTATTATGTATATAGGAAGTTAGAATTTTTCCGCAGTAGCTCAGTGGTAGACTTATCGGCTGTTAACCGATCGGTCGTAGGTTCGAGTCCTACCTGCGGAGTTATAGTCCAACAAAGACACTAGGAAACGGGTCAGGGCGGGAACGCAGCAGCCATAACTAGTGAAATTGTG
>NZ_JBALOS010000356.1:0-1662 GCF_036962765.1 Neobacillus drentensis | reverse complement strand
ACTATTATCTAACATAATTGCAGACTTAACATCATACCTAGGAGGATACAACAGATGATTGAAATCAAAGTACCAGAACTGGCAGAATCCATTACAGAAGGAACCATTGCACAATGGCTCATTAATATTGGTGATAGAGTAAACAAAGGAGATAGTGTGGTTGAGCTGGAAACAGATAAAGTTAATATAGAATTAAATGCCGAATACTCAGGCGTAGTCACAAAGGTATTAAAAGAGCCTGGCGATATCGTCGAAGTAGGCGATGTAATTGCAATTATCGAAGAGAATACGACTGCTGTAGCCACTCCGGATTTTCCAGCAGCACCGGAAAAAAAGGCAGAAGTAGAAACCATAAATCAACAGAGTATCCAATCTGAACCAGAACTTCCAAAAGCCACAAGCCCTATTGCTTCACCAGCGGCAAGAAAATTGGCAAGAGAGCTAGGAATTGATTTAAACCAAGTAAGCAGCCGTGATCCACTTGGCAGAATTAGACCAGATGATGTAAAAGCATATACACCTACACCTGCGGTAAAAGAAGAACCAAAGTTGGAAAAGTCCAGCCCAAAACCGGCTGTACAACAAATAGATGAAGAGTTTGACAAACCAGTAGAACGGGTGAAAATGTCCCGCCGGCGTCAAACCATTGCTAAACGACTAGTAGAAGTCCAGCATACAGCGGCGATGTTAACCACATTTAACGAAGTCGATATGTCGGCTGTTATGGATTTACGCAATAAACGGAAAGATGCCTTTTATGAAAAACATGGTGTTCGTCTTGGGTTCATGTCTTTCTTTACAAAAGCCGTAGTCTCAGCTTTAAAGCAATTCCCGCTTTTAAATGCTGAAATTCAAGGTGATGAATTGATTATCAAGAAGTTTTATGACATCGGTATTGCCGTTGCAGCACCAGAGGGGTTGGTTGTACCGGTTGTACGCGGTGCGAACCAGAAAAACTTTGCCGAAATTGAACAAGATATCAGTAATCTTGGTAAAAAAGCTCGTGATAATGCCCTTACTTTAAATGATTTGCAGGGTGGAACATTTACGATAACAAACGGTGGCGTTTTCGGTTCGTTAATGTCAACACCGATCTTGAATAGCCCGCAAGTGGGGATTCTCGGTATGCATAAAATCCAAACAAGACCAATTGCGATTGATAGTGAACGAATGGAAAACCGCCCGATGATGTACATTGCCCTTTCTTACGATCATCGAATTGTGGACGGAAAAGAGGCCGTTAGCTTCCTAGCTACCGTAAAAGAATTATTAGAAGATCCACAATCGTTATTATTAGAAGGGTAAGAGTTCATAGGATTTCAAATATATTGTTTCATAAATAAGAAACAGACCTTTTAGGTCTGTTTTTGTTTGTTTTATCAGAAATATACAGATTGGGCTGGTATGAAGATCACCTATTAGAATCCTAGGGGAATAAATAGTTGGTTCATCCAGAACACACTGAGATTTTTAACAATCAACTGTTCACCATAGCTAATGTTTAAATCATCTGTAGAAAACCGAACCATTATTGACCTCGTTTTATACAAGAGTAAGTAATAACAAGTCATTGATAATGATTGTCATTTTCAAAAATAACTATATTCGGTTGATTTAGTTGTTGTCAATAACTATTTTTTTAGTTTTTTAGAGGATCCATGT
>NZ_JBALOS010000355.1:4048-4285 GCF_036962765.1 Neobacillus drentensis | reverse complement strand
CGACTGCACCAAACAAAAACATGGACATAAGTGACATACCTAGTAATACCTTTAATCGTTTTTTCATTTCCAAACAACTCCTTCATTCTTATTGGGCTTTCGTTAAAGGTAACGAGTCTAGGTCCCAATCGGTTTGAAGGAAATTCAAATTTAATTATTTATTTTGTCTGTTTTCGTAAATAAGGTTGTTATAACTTAAGGAGAAGTTCATAAAAATGATATTTTGTGTAAAATTAC
>NZ_JBALOS010000355.1:0-3929 GCF_036962765.1 Neobacillus drentensis | reverse complement strand
ATGGGCGAATTTAAGAAGAAACACTCTTTAAGAAAAGAGCGTCTATTTTTTACTTTTTATAACATGGACAATTAGCCCGCCTATAATGGAACCGACCCCAGCTACTCCTAACATCATGATATAGAGTCGCTCAGCTAAGTCAGCCATTCCTTCACCTGGAATAACACCTGTCTTTAACGCCATAACTATTGCTGCTAAGAAGAAGATTATGGCTGGAATCCAGATAATCCAGCTAGCATCTATTTTCATTAATATAAATGGTAAGATCAGTCCGATAAGAAATATCACAAAGAAGAAAAACATTTTGCCCACACCCTTCCTTGTAGATAGTATATTCATAATGTTCTTTAAAGGATTTTAATTTCTACAAACAAAAAAGCTGGAAAGATACTACAGAAAAGTATCTTTCCAGCTTTAAAATCAAGCTTTATCTAAATCTATATGCAAGCCTTGATACTTGGTTACTAGTTGGTGCATGCTACATCGATTACGGCTATTATTTTTTCATTAATTTTTGGATGGTGACTAGAACCTCATCTATGACTTCCATATCACCTTCCTGTATTCTTTCAACTACACAACTCCTCAGATGACCTTCAAGTAGGATTTTGGCAACGCTATTTAAGGCGGATTGAGTAGCTGAAATCTGATTAATGACATCATCACAATAGGTATCTTTTTCAATTAAGCCTTTAATACCGCGGATTTGGCCTTCTATCCGGTTTAACCTAGTGACAAGATTATTTTTCACTTTATCGGAATGATGACTCTTTCGATCACTGCCTTCAAGTGAACAGCAAGAATCATCAAAAAGTTCCTCTTCCTTCCCGAAATGATTTGACATCGCTCCGCCTCCTTTTTGAAAATATTATATCATACCTTGAATTAGGAGTTTTAGGTCTACTTTCATGGAGTATTTTTTTACTATTTCAATATATTTTCCTTATGAACCTACACACACATGCTATTAATTGACAGTAAAACGTGCCCATGCAATACTTGAACTACCTGTCATGTTTTGATGATTAACTCTTAAAGGAGCAACCTATGAAACCACGCTATGTATTTAATGTCATTTCGATCATTATTGTGTATTCAGCGTTAACTTTTTATATCGGCTGGAACAGTTGGGTGTGGATGCACTCTGCCTTCGGACTCGAGGAAAAATGGTTATACGGTTTTATAGTTGGACTAATTTCTTATTCTTACATTATTGGACAATTCATAAAAAAGATTCCTTTATTTAAAATGGTCGGCTCTTACTGGTTTGGATTATTGCAGTATGCGATTCTGATCCTGCCACTTTCCAATCTTCTTGCCCTGACTCTCATTCTTACAGGACTTTCGCCATCTTCTGTCGTAAATTGGCTCGGAGGTGTCGTGTTTCTATTTTTTATATTCCTATTTATCTATGGTATGTATAATGCCTATAGCCCTGTTGTTAAAACTTTTTCAGTTGTGATTCCAAAACAAATAGGCGAACGAAAGCAACTTCATATTGCCATGGCCTCTGATATGCACTTTGGAAGGCTTTCAGGCATTCGTCATGTACGGAGGCTGGTCCGTGAAATGAATGCACTAAAGCCTGATATCATTTTACTGCCAGGCGATATCATTGACGACGATCCCGTGCCATTTACACAAAAGAGAATGGGTGATGTCATGAAGGATTTATCGGCACCATTAGGTGTTTATGGAGTCTTGGGAAATCATGAATATTATGGCGGTGGAATTCCAAAGTTCTTGCAGGAAATGGAACGGATTGGGATTACCATCCTCATGGATCAAGTAATTAAAATTAATGACAGCTTTTATCTTGCCGGACGTAAAGACAAAACGGATCGCCAACGACTGCCAATCAAAACCTTATTAAAAGACGTTGATCCATCCCTGCCAATGATTATGATGGATCATCAGCCTTCTGAAATAACACAAGCCCAGGAAAACCATGTCGACTTGCTATTATCAGGCCACACACACAGAGGGCAAATGGCACCAAATCATCTGATTACCAAAAGAATGTTTGAAAATGATTGGGGCTATCTTCAAAAAGGTCAACTTCATTCCATTGTTTCATCAGGTTTTGGCTTTTGGGGTCCGCCTCTCAGAATTGGCAGTCGTTCTGAAATCATCCAGATTCAAGTTACGTTTTTAAACACTGATGAAATTTTGGAAGCTGGAGATAAATAATACACTATTTCCCTATTTTTCACATATGATAAAAGATCATTACCGTATTTAAATATTTTTTAACTTTTCTGATTATTTATTCTAGCTTTATTTACTTATCTTCATATATAATATTTTCATAACTATTTTGAAGGGTGTTGGTTAATTTGGCAAACAAGGCTGAAGTGAAAAAAATCTCTGTTAATTCCACAATTTCATTAAAAGGAATTGTAAAAGCCATTTTCAACGATACCGTTCATGTTCAGATCGGCGGAAAAATTATTACGCTCCCAGCATCAGAACTGCTGCTTGAAAAGCCAGTCCAATAGTTTGTTTTACCTAGCAAATTAAAGCAATCGGAATATACAATTTTACTCAAAGAAAAGCCCCTCAAGTGAGGGGCTTTTTCATTTAATGATTATCACTGCAAATCATTGATAATCGTATCTTGAATGCTCCGAATAACATCTCCTCTACTGATTACACCGACCACATGATGCGATGCATTAACCACAGGAAGTTTTTTAAAGTGATGCTTAGACAAAATGGAGACGACCTTTTTCATTTCATCTTCAGGATGTACAGTTACGATCCCCTTGGTTCTTGCAATCCTGATAATCTCACTATCAGCTAATTCACTAAGGCGATTCTCGATGTTTTCTTCTGCCACGTATGTCATAAAGGTGAAATAGTCATGAAATCGGCGATCCACAGGACTGATTGCCCGCAAAATATCCCCATCTGTGACAATGCCACGTAACACGCCATCCTCGTCGATAATGGGGATGCCGCCAATTTTTTTATCAACAAATATTGACATAACCTCTTTTATGGAAGCACTCGGGCGAGCCGAAATAACATCCTTCACCATAAAATCCTTTACCTTTACATTGATCATATCGACACCGCTTTCATATCCTGAATTTTGGATTCTTCATTCATGCGTGTTTCGCAATTTTTCTAAAACTTCAGGTGGAAAAACCATCCGGCAAATGACTTTTGAAATTTCTTGAAAATCAGCTCTTAACCCGTTTCCGTGACTATTCTCCACTAAAACTAATATGGCCCAAGCGACAGCATCTAAATCCAAATCATTCCATGTTAATCCTGTTTCCTCCGCTTGTTTTAAACCCAACAGTATTCTCGAGTAAATTTTCCTTCGGGCATCAGCCAAAAATTCAGCCAGACCTGGGTCTTTCAACACCAATTCAGGAAGGACACGCGAAAGGCCTAACTCTTTAAGGCGTTTGTTATGGGCATCTAATAGGGATGCTAATAATGATTCCGGATCCTTCGAAATCCAGCTCGGTTCAGGTGGAAGAAGCTTGTCTAATTTATCTTCAAGTAACGACATTAAAAGTTGGCGTTTATCTGAAAAATACCGATAAAAGGTTCCTGTTGCCACCCCGGCATGAGCTGCAATTTCTTTCGCAGTAGTGTGCTCGTACCCATTAGAAATAAAGAGAGTCCGTCCACTTTCCAAAAGTGCATTTCTTTTTTGCTGTGCCCTCTCCTGTTTTGGGAGTGAAGGAAATTCACCAATTAATAGGTCTTCATGGTCTGGCATTTTATCACCTCATCTATATCATACCACCATTTTTAAATTTGAACCATAGTTCATGTTTTCGTTGACAGACGATTCCAAACATGCGATACTTGAACTACGGTTCATGTTAAATCACTATTATTGTTTAACACCCCTTTACAATATAGATGGATCGAAACATGACCGATTTTTTTAATAAAGGCTCTTTTCGTAA
>NZ_JBALOS010000354.1:0-9651 GCF_036962765.1 Neobacillus drentensis | reverse complement strand
CTGAAAGACGAGTTACCATGACTTTACCATGACTTTCAATCAACTTCCCCATGATCAGACCAATTTGTTCAGGCGTTTTCCCTTCTCCATAAATCACTTCTGGATAACCGGTACGCCTTTCTCGATCAATATCTACTTTACTGAATCCTAAATCTTCAAACTTACTCATGATATCACCCGCTGCCTTAAAGTTAGATATTAAATAAATAATCCCTCTTGATATCCTATTAAATAGATATAATAAATTCCGTAACAGATACTAATGATTGAAGCAATACCTGTTAAAACGCGTTCGATCCTTTGTATTTTTCCTGCAAAAACAAAGGGTAAGCTGACGACAAATGTAAACAAAAGCATACCAAGAATAGTACCAATTCCAAATATCCCAATATATAGAACAGCATCCTTCATAGAATCAACCACAGAGACAACTAGTAATGTCATCGCAGCACTTCCTGCAAGTCCATGGATTTGACCAATGAACATAGACTTTAAGAAAAGATGTTTACTTTCTTTACTTTCTCTCTTTATATTCTTCTTTTTTAGTGTTTGAAGGGAAACGATACCGAGGTAGACAAGCATAACGCCTACACCCATTTCAAATGCCATTCCCCATTTCTCAGGAATACTTCCTTTCGTAGTGGCCAAAATGAGAAATACCCCTAATAGCGTTAAGGTATGTCCAATCCCCCAAAAAACACCTAATAAACTGGAATGAAAAAGTGATTTCTGTTTGCCAGCTATCGTAGAAACAGCAATGATATGGTCAGGTTCTAGAGCATGTTTAAGTCCTAACAAACATCCTATTCCTAAAATCGCTAAAAGATTTTCCATCTCGTTTCTACCTCTCTACCTCTTGCAAAATCTTATTCATACTGCCACTCTTATAACCAATGAGATCCATCGTAACATAGGCATATCCAAATTCTTGAAGTTTTGCTGTGATTTCTTGATGATGCTCTAATAAACGTTGCATCTCCTGTGGTTCTACTTCAATTCTTGCAATCTCACCATGGGTACGTACCCGTACTTGCCGAATTCCAATGGCTCGAATAGCTTGTTCGGATTTATCTATTTTTTTCAGTTTTTCCATCGTAATGTGCTCTCCATAAGCTATCCTAGATGAAAGGCAAGCAAAGGATGGTTTATCCCATGTTGGTAGGGCCATTTGTTGTGACAGCTCACGAATTTCACTTTTATAAAGATCAGCTTCCTGAAGTGGTCCCCTTACATTATATTCTCTCGCTGCCTTTGTTCCTGGTCTGTGCTCTCCAAGATCATCTGCGATAAGGCCGAAAACTACATTATTGTAGTTACTCTCTTCCATGATTGGTACAAGATGCTCAAACAAGCTTTTTTTACAAAAATAGCATCGGTTTGATGTATTCTCAGCATAACCCGGAATATTTAATTCCGATGTCTGAATCACCTCATGTCTTGCTCCTAGCTGTTCGGCGAGTTTAATTGCTTCTTGCAATTCCTCAAAAGGGTATGTTTCACTATCAGCTGTTATAGCCAATACATTTTCCCGCCCAAGAGTGTCGAGTGCAGCCTTCAATAAAAATGTACTGTCCACACCGCCCGAAAAGGCGATGACTACTGTTTTCATTTCTCTTAAAATTTCTTGAAGTTTGTTATATTTCAATTCTAGCATAACGATCACCCTTTCTTAGTGCCCAATTTAAAGTTACAAAAAACAGCTTCCATCTGGGAAGCCGTTTTTTGATGTTTGCTATCTCTTAAAGCTTAAATCCTCATAAAAGATACCTGTTACATCGGTAAGAAATAACCATTTTCATTAAACTTCATTTCATGCAGATCCTCTAATACTTCGATATTTTCTTTATCTTTCAACTCATTAAAAATGACTTCAGATACATATAACTCCCCAATATGAAGAGTATTTGGGATTCTTACAATTCTTGCCTCTTCCGAAGAAACACCCCAGTTAGCGCGTAGAGCTGCTTTTAGTGCTTCCTGGTCATTATCAAGAACAATCGGAATTTTAGCCCGGTCTAAAAATGTACTTGTAACAACATTTTCATTCATTGTTTTCAAATCAATTTTTTCAAATAAACGCTTTGTTGTTAAATCAGCTAATCCAATTCCCAACGCATTACCGTGACTAGCTTCACTTAAATTTGAAGCAATAACATATTTCACACTAGGTTTTTTCGGCTCTTCTACTCCTAACACACGAATTCGACCAATAATATTCGTATCCATACCTGTTCCACTGAAGTTTTTACCGATTTCATCAACTACTAATATATCCATTTCATCAACTGGAAGGCTTGGCATCAAATCGAATGCTTTTTTCAATAATTCTCTTTCGTGTTCTTCAATATCATCTGGATTAATCCCTTCAATGATTGCTGTTTCTTCATGAGCGTTTTCAACAATTGCTATACCAAATAGAGTATTGGAATTGCGAATGGCTACTTTTCCAACTTCAGGCATCATTTCACTAATCCCCTTAATGCCATATGTATGTAAAGCCAATGCTTGTTTATGTTTGCCCATTCCGATCGATGCCATTTTTAAGACGCCGCTCTCGATTTTATTTTTAAAATCAGTATGTGGCTTAACACGGCCCATAACGATGATTCCATCTGCATGATAAGCATGCCGATCAACATAAACAGGGATACCTGCTGACGTTTCTCCAACCACCTCAACCTCCATAGATGATCGAATTTCACAACCAGAAGATTCTTCCGTTACTCCTAGTCCTTCCAATACCTCAATTTGCCCTTCAGCTGTAGCTCCGCCATGGCTTCCCATTGCAGGAATGATAAAAGGTGTTGCTCCTCTCTTTTTAATTTCATCAGCAACACTTTTAACGATTAAAGGAATATTTGCAATTCCCCTACTTCCAACGGTAATTGCAATCTCCATGCCAGGCTTTATTTTTTCATCGGCTTTTACATGATAAAATTGTTCTGAAATCGTTGCAGCGATATCCTTTATACTTTCTACTTGAAATTTTTGTCTTATTTTCGCAAATTTCGGTAAAGACATCAAATTACGCTCCTTTCATATTAAACAAACATCCGCTTGCCTTATCCTGTATATATGAAAAGTCTTCTTTAAATTGAAAGAAATATACATATGCAGATTTATAATTATTTCCAGATACCAAATTGGTTTTCATCAAAATCTTAATACTAAGGAAAGCAAGAGATCTGTTATACAATCCCTTGCTAAATAATTATGGTTATTTTTCAGGAGCTAATTCAATCGCCATTCGCATAGCTTCTTTCAATGACAGCTCGTCCGCAATATTTTTCCCAGCGATATCAAAAGCTGTTCCATGGTCAACGCTTGTACGAATCGTTGGAAGACCGACAGTAATATTTACTCCAGCTTCAAGACCTAATACTTTAATTGGCCCATGCCCTTGATCATGATATTGTGCAACAACAATGTCAAAATCGCCACGTTTTGCTCTAAAGAATAATGTATCTGCTGGAAGTGGACCTTGTACATTTATTCCTTCTGCCTGTGCCTTTTCTACGGCAGGGATAATTTTTTCTTCTTCTTCACCATTTCCAAAAAGTCCATTTTCTCCAGCATGAGGGTTAATCCCGCAAACTGCGATTCGAGGAGATTTAATCCCTGCTTTTTGTAAAGTTTCATGTGCAAGTTTAATAACTGTATATTGACGATCAACGCTTATTTTATTAATCGCATCGATAATCCCAATATGTGTTGTCACATGGATAACTCTTAAACCGGGAGCCGATAACATCATCGCGAAATCTTTTGTGTTTGTTAATTCTGCTAATATTTCAGTGTGTCCCGGATAAATATGGCCTGCTTTATGGAGAGCTTCTTTATTTAATGGAGCTGTACAAATTCCTTGAATTTTTTCTTCATTTGCATAGGCAATTGCCTTTTCTAAATAGCGGAATGCAGCATTTCCAGCTTCAGGAGAAACTTGTCCCCACGGTAAATCTTCCGACACTAGATCTAAATCGATAATATCTATAGTTCCATATTGGCACTTTGCATCTTCAAGATTTGAAATTCCATTTAATTGAAGATCTATATTTGTTACTTCTAAAGCTCTTTTAAGAATTTTTAGGTCGCCAATTACAAATGGACGACAATTTTCATAGATGTTTTTATCATTCAAAGTTTTGACGATAATTTCGGGTCCGACTCCTGAAGGATCTCCCATTGTAATTGCGATAGTTGGTTTATTGGTTGCCATAATCATTTCCTCCCATTTCACTTAATATTTCGCCAAGCATATGTCGAATGACAAATCATTGCGACTCGACATATGCTTGGCGTTTTTCCTGCTCATAATAAAACTTATTCTGTACTTTTCTTCAACTAACAAGCTTTTAATTAGTTCATATTATGAAAAGTTGTATACTGCCAATCGCAGTTTTTAACATTAGCATTTACTTTAGTTATTGTTTGAAGAGCTTTTGAAAGTGCTTGTTCCGTTCCAAATGCACCCGCTTTTGTAACAAGGGGAATACCGTCAAACGAACCACCGAACAATTTCCCGTAAGGAATACCAGCTTCTACTTCACCTATTACCCGAATTCCTTCGCCATTTAACACTTTACATGTCGCTCCTGCAATATCCCCACCTGTTAAAACAGTCCCACAAATGTTCTTACTTTCAATTAATTGACCTGCAATTTCTCCCATAGATTGGGCAATTGTATTCCCAACATCAAAGTTTGATAAACCAAGTTTGCGTTGGAGTTCCTTTACTCTATTTATCATCTCTCGCTCACGATTGGTCGTTACCACTAGATTACCTTTTTCCAGTAATGCTTGACCCGCTTTAACAATACGTTCAATTTCAAGTTTTCGCCTATCTTCATAAAAGAATTCTTCAGGAGAAATAACAAGTTCTTCAACATTGTATTTCTCTTTCAGATCTTGAATTTGGCGATGAATGATAGAATTCACACTTCCTGCTACTACTAGCACCGGAGGTCGTGCACCCACCTGTGCTTCACATAATAGTTCTTCACGCTGGCCTGTGTTGGAAAGATGTGAAGCAATCCCGGCCGAACCAACCCAAAGAAAATTTTCTTGGAATAATTGCGCAGCCTCGACAATGATCTTAAGTTCTTCATCAGTAGTTGCATCAATGATAATAATTTTTGAAATTCCACCTGAGGACAACTCATTCATTTTTACTGATAAATGACTTTTTCCTTTTCGTACATCATAAATGGAAATTAATTCAACTTTCCGCTTGCTTTGCTCCTGCAACAACTTTGGCAGGTAACTTTCTTTTACCGGGCAGGAAGGATCATGAGCAATCTCAGTTTCCTCTAAAAGTACACCATTGACATAATGATTTCCGTTTTTGGTAATTCGATTACTTTTTGGAAAAGCCGGTACCACAAACGAAGTCTTATAATTATATACATCCATTACCGCATCAATCTCCGGGCCAATATTTCCCCTCATGGTTGAATCTATCTTCTTAAAGACTTTTGAAACACCGAATTTGTTCAATTGTGTTGATATATTAAAAACGACATCATATGCCTTTGCAGAATTTAATGCACGACTATCTGAATTTAAAACAATGACATCTTCAATCAAATGTTTTGGGTGTAATTGTGTATCTGAAAATAGCACGATCGTGTTTAAAGCTTGTTTGGCAAATTGGACACCAGTATCATTCGCCCCAGTTAAATCATCTGCTATAACTGCTAGTTTCACCTACATTCCGACCCCCTTTATACGCAATTTCGGTTTGTATAGTTTGCGTTTTTTTATTTTATTCCGGCTCTTTTCGCCTATTCATTATTACATAATAAGTTTTTCTATTTGTTTCTCAATTAAATTCTGCAACATGCCAATTTGATTTTTCTCAACCTCTTCATATACTGTTAAAAACGCTTACAACAATACTAATAATAAATTAAAATGTTGCATTTAGCAATGTTTATTTGAAAAAATTCTTATGAAATTTAATCATGTTGCAATTTTAATCAACCTTAGTTTCATTTTGTTCACAAAAAAACGCAAGCAGTTATTTTAGCTTGCGCCATAATGTAGAACGGTTAATCCCTAAACGTTTAGCTGCTTTTGATTGATTCAACCCTTCCTCTTCAAGGACTTTAGTTATAACTTGTTTTTCGATTTCTTCTAATGTGCCACTTATATCGATATGTGTTAATGCACCATTTTTCTTCTCTTGCTGCTCTAATCGATTTATAGCTGTTCTAACTTCTTCCTTCTCGATATAATAAGAATGTGATTGTAAAAATAATTGTTCGATTACTTGTTTAAGTTGTTCTACATTTCCTGGCCAATCATAGTTGGTAATCTCCTCCAAAGCGTCCAGTCGAATCCCAACTACTCCATTTCCGTATTTCGGATGTAATTCAGAAATAAATACATGAACTAAATCCTCAATATCTTCACTGCGTTCTCGGAGTGGTGGTATATGAATTTTTAATTGTGCCAATGTATTGTACAATTCACGATGAAACGTGCCACTTTTGACCTTTTCTTCAATATTATCCTCAGAAGACACTAGCCATTGTAGCTTTTTATCATTTTCATTCTTGACTATATGATATAACTCCTTTTGCATATAAGAGTTCAATTTATCGATGTTTTTTAAGTAAATTACTCCATTGGCGTATTTTTGAAAAAAGTCTTCGTTCAATAGATCTTTCAGTTGTTCTGCACTTAATAAGTCACAATGCAATACGATAAATGGTTCATTTATTGTTTTCCTTTTGAAGTAAATGGAGTGGGCTGCTAATTCTTTTCCATTTCCCTCTTCCCCCGAAATCCACACAGGTTCTTCACTTTTACTGTATTGATCTATTTGCTTTAACACCTTTTGAATCAGTTCGCTTTTTCCAGAAATAGGGATATAAGAAGCAGCGGTATGAAATTCTATTGCATTCAGGTTCACGTCCCCATCCTGTACAATAGCTTGATTTGAAAGGGTTTTTTCAAAAAATAATACAATATCATCTTCTTTAGGACATGTCGTTATTTTCCAAAATGAATGATTGATGTGAACTGTTTTTGTTTGCTTTTCACGTGTTAATGCAGTTTCTTGTATCAACTTTTTTATATCTGCCGAATTCTCTAATTTCATCCAATGAAATTCTTTATTGAAACGTTCATTCCCATAAACAATTTTCTCTTCTCTATTAAAAACCCCGATTGCCTGTTCGTTACAATCGAGAATAGCTTGAAATAAAGAAACATCCTGTTGCAGCCGCGAGAATATGTGATATGTCCTTCTCATTTCTTCTAATGCATCCATAATAGCTTCCTTTCCGGATGTAATTAGAACTCCTGTCAGACCTAATTGCTTAGCAGCTTGAACCGTAACCACATCTCCGATTACCACTTCATATCCAAGTTTTTTTAAACTCGTTAATTTTTCTTTAACCTCGATATCTTTTGTAATCGTTAATGTTCTAATGTCTAAATCAAGAAGCTTACAAATCGTAGCAGCACCTTGTGTAATATTCGAGAATCCAACGATAGCAGCTTTACCTGAAAATCCTTTTACAAGTGTTAAAATGCGTAATACATCATACCCAGACACCTGAATGTCAATCACTGGTATAGATACGGCCTCCTGAATCATTGAAGCTGTACCGCCACGGCTGATTATGACATGATAGCCATTATTTTCAGCATCCTTTGCAATAGCCACTCCTTCATGTAAATTACCTAATTCAATTTGTAATTGAATATCTTCAACTTCTTGCTTAATCTCTTTCATCATTTCAAACAATCCCTCATAAGGGACAATTACCAATGCTTTAATCATTTTTCCATTCACCTTCTATTGCAGAAATTAACATAAATATTCCATAGTAATAGCTTATCTTTTTTGAAGAAATATAAAAGCTTAAGATAGAAAATTTCCCTATAGTTATTAACCTCATTCTTTGCTTCTTCTAATTCACTATAATAGAGATTACTTATCGACTTGAAAAGGAATTTGTGCATTTTGCAACACCATTCACATTATAAGCAAATTTCTACTAAAGTAAAAGTAGTTATTAAAGCGATTTCAAAAATATATTTTTTGTTAAATTATGTTTTAATGGCTATAAATATTGTAGTTATGTAAACGAAACTACTATAAATTAGTACGCAATACAAAAAGAAACCATTTTATAGAATATATAAAATGGTCACTTCTGTTATTTTATAAAATGATATCTAATAATAAAGTAAATACTAATCCTGATACAGCAACAATAGTGGAAAGTACGGTATATGTCCCAAATGCTTCTTTCAAGGTCAAACCTAAAGACTCTTTAACCATCCAGAATCCAGCATCATTAACATGTGATGCAATTGCACTTCCGGCTCCAGTTGCAAGTGCGACTAGTTCTAAGTTAACGCCGGGGATATTAGCAAGTGATGGAAGTACCAATCCTGCAGTTGTTAAAGTTGCAACAGTTCCCGATCCTAAGCAGATACGTAATATTGCTGCGACAGTCCAAGCAAAGAAAACAGGTGACATAGCAGATCCTTCAAATATTTTAGCGACATAATCACCAACTCCGCCATCAATAAGTACTTGTTTTAATGCACCGCCGCCACCAATAATTAAAAGCAGCATACCCAAGGAATTAATTGCTGAAGAACAAGAATTCATCAAATTCTTTATCGGAACATTTCTTCTCAATCCCATTGTGTAGATTGCAAGCAATAAAGAAATCACCATAGCAGTCGAAGAAGTACCAATAAAACGAATAATTTTCACCAAAATATTATCTGTAAATCCCAAGGCTGGTTGAAGCATATCAACCGCGGCACCTGAAGCCATTAAAATAACTGGAAATAATGCTGTAAATACACTGATACCAAAACCAGGTGTTTCTTCTAATTTGAATGTTTTTTGAACACCAAAAGACTCACTGCCTTCTCTAGTCCATGCAGTCGGCACAATTTTTTTAGCAAGCTTAGGATATAAAATACCTGCTAAAATAACAGTCGGTATTGCGACAATAATTCCGTAAATTAAAACTAAGCCAATATTTGCACCATATTCTGCAGCTACTGCTGTTGGACCCGGATGCGGAGGTAAGAAAGCATGTGTCGCTAAGGCTGCAGTAACCATAGGAAGACCTAATTTCACAATAGAAACTTTTAATTCTTTTGCGATTGAGAATATAATTGGAACTAATAATACAATTGTTACTTCAAGGAATAAGGCGATACCCACAATAAATGAAGCAACTAAAACAGCATATTGAATTCTTTTTTCCCCAAATTTGTCAATTAACGTTACGGCAATACGATTAGCTCCACCTGCATCTGCAATTAACCTGCCAAGCATTGCGCCCATTCCAAATATTAATGCAATATGACCAAGCGTTCCTCCTAAACCGCTTTCAATTGATGCCACAACATCTTTCATAGGCATCCCTAGTGATAAAGCCACGATAAATGAAACAATGATTAATGAAACAAATGTGTTTAATTTGAAGCCCATAATTAAAATAAGTAATAATAATACCCCTATTGCAATAATTACTAATGGCATAATAGTCCTCCCCCATTTACTTTCTAGTAGTTTTTATAAAATAAAATGCCGCAATTTATTTCTTTTACAAATGACGTATATAGATAAGTTCTTACCTACAACGTTTCTGTACTTTCACCAATGACTAAAAC
>NZ_JBALOS010000353.1:0-5695 GCF_036962765.1 Neobacillus drentensis | reverse complement strand
AAAAATAAGCCATGATAAGCAGGAACTTATCATGGCTTATTTTTGTGTTATATTTGTAGCAAATAGCATTAATGCAGAAAGAAAAATCATGGCTAAGACCAACAACCAAGCTAAATTCATATTTCCAGATTCCATTGCGATGTAAATGGCAGTGGGGGCAGTTTGTGTTTTTCCAGGGATGTTACCAGCAAACATGAAAGTGGCACCAAATTCACCTAGTGCTCTAGTAAAACTAAGAATTAGACCAGTTATAATGGATCTTGAAGATAATGGCAGAGTAACAAGGAAAAATACACTCCATTCGTTAGCACCATCCACTCTTGCAGCTTCTTCAATTCCGTTATCAACAGATTGGAAACCAATTTTGACCGTTTGATACATTAAAGGAAAAGCAACAATGCTTGAGGCAATTACTGCTGCCATAGGTGTAAACATAATCGTACTTGAAAACAGGTGATTAATGAATAAACCAACAGGACTATTGCCTCCAAAAATAAATATAAGTAAAAATCCGATAACGGTTGGAGGCAATACGATCGGAAGTAAAAGAAAGATTTCAATAAGCATTTTACCCTTAAACTGTCCTTTTGATAGCAATCTTGCAAATAATATCCCTGCAACAAAGACTAAGATAACAGATATGGAGGCTACTTTAAGCGACAATAAAATCGGAGACCAAAATTCACTTTGCATAACAAGGATCAATCCTATACTTCAAAACCATCTCTGGCCGTACGGCTATGTATATATTCATAAACTAGGGAAACCTCTTTCTAAAACATCTATTTCATAATCATTATAGCAAAAAGAATTAATCAGAAAAGATTAAAACAAAAAAAGACTAAAGTGTATCCTTTAGTCTTTGAGGAATCTATTCATTATTGAAGTCTGCTTTCAACTTGTTGACATACTTCGTCAGCTGACAGTCCGTTTGCGTCAATAACAGAACCCTTTGTAAAGGTATCCTGCATACCCATTACGTTGGAATCTAGTCCTGTAACAACACAACAATCACAATTCTGGGCGTCCGACTCTTGCTTTAATTCAATGACATCATGCCCCTTTTCACGTAATGCTTGTTGAACTTGTGCAAGAGATTGCTCTACACCAATTTTTGCCATACAAAACACCTCCTCCTCTTGATTATTTTGCCTAACTTAATCTGAATTATTCGGAATAAGTACCGATAATCCTCCAAAAGCTAATAGGGGAGGTGTACAAAATGGGAAAACGTAAAAAAGATCCATCGACAATTGGGCTGACTTCCCCGCAAGTGGAAGGACAGGGAACAACGACAACCGAAACAGGTTCAAGAACGGAACCATCATCAAGAAGAAAACAGAAGAGAAGTTAAGGAAAATGGGCACCACGTCTTCTGTAACGTGGTGCCCATTCAGTCCTATTAACTATTTATACATTTCAGCCACTTGCTTTTGTATTTCATCATTTTCAAGGTATTCATCATAGCTCATTTGCTTATCCACTAAACCATTTGGAGTTAATTCAAAAATTCGATTGGCAATCGTTTGAATAAACTGATGGTCATGGGAAGCGAAAAGCAATGAACCTTTAAAGTTGATTAATCCGTTATTAAGGGCGGTGATTGATTCTAAGTCTAAATGGTTTGTCGGTTCATCTAAAAGGAGAACATTCGCGCCATTTAACATCATTTTCGAAAGCATACAGCGGACTTTTTCGCCCCCTGAAAGGACACTTGCTTTTTTAAGAACTTCCTCACCCGAGAAAAGCATTCTCCCTAAAAATCCACGTAAGAAGCTTTCGCTGTCATCTTTAGGTGAGAACTGACGAAGCCAATCAACTAGATTTAAGTCGCTGTTCTCAAAGTACTCGGAGTTATCCTTAGGGAAATAAGCTTGTGAAGTGGTAATTCCCCATTTATAGGTACCGCTGTCTGCTTCCATTTCACCCATAAGAATTTTAAACAACACAGTCTTTGCAGCCTCGTGTGTTCCGACAAGGGCAATTTTATCACCTTTATTGACGATAAAGTTAATGTTATCAAGGACTTTTACACCGTCAATAGTTTTTGTTAATCCTTCGACTCGTAACAAATCATTCCCAATTTCACGATCTGGTGTAAACCCAACAAATGGATAGCGACGAGAAGAAGGTCTGATATCATCAAGAGTAATTTTATCTAGTAACTTCTTCCGAGATGTTGCCTGCTTTGATTTCGAAGCATTGGCACTAAAGCGTGCAATAAAGGCTTGTAATTCCTTGATCTTTTCTTCCTTCTTTTTGTTAGCGTCCGAAGTTAATCTTGTAGCTAACTGGCTTGATTCATACCAAAAATCGTAGTTACCCACATAGATTTGAATTTTACCGAAGTCAAGATCGGCAATATGTGTACAAACTTTATTTAAAAAATGACGATCATGGGAAACAACAATAACCGTATTTTCAAAGTTTATTAAGAAATCTTCTAGCCATTGAATGGCTTTGATGTCTAAGTGGTTAGTTGGCTCATCCAGTAGTAAAACGTCTGGTCTGCCGAATAAAGCCTGTGCAAGCAGCACTTTCACTTTTTCGGAGCCAGTCAGTTCCGCCATTGTTTTATAATGAAGGTCTTCGCCTATACCAAGGCCTTTTAATAGAATGGCAGCTTCTGGTTCTGCTTCCCAGCCGTTTAATTCAGCGAATTCGCCTTCAAGTTCAGCAGCCTTCATGCCATCTTCATCTGTAAAGTTTTCCTTCATATAGATTGCGTCTTTTTCTTGCATGACTTCATAAAGACGCGTATGACCCATAATAACAGTCTTTAATACTTCATACTCTTCATATTCAAAATGGTTTTGTTTTAATACAGCCATCCGTTCGTTAGGTCCAAGTTGAACAGTTCCAGATTGTGCTTCAATTTCACCAGATAGAATTTTTAAAAAGGTTGATTTTCCGGCACCATTTGCACCGATTAGTCCGTAGCAGTTCCCAGGTGTAAATTTAATGTTTACATCTTCAAATAATTTTCGGTCTCCATATCTTAAACCTACGTTACTTACAGTAATCATATTTAAAACATCCTCCAACACAAAATATCTACTGATTATACCATTAAAACAGAAGAAGAGCGAATTGTTTTCGTCAAGAAAAAGTTTATAAGAAAAATTTTCTAAAAAAATTTATCCTAATTCACACTTTATTCATATTTTTGTTGTAGAATTGGGTAATAAGCAAGTAAAAGAAGGTGTGAGATGGATGACAAAAAATCAACTAACTGAACTTGTTAACAAGTTAAAAAAGGCTGGTATAAAAGCGAGTTTAACCAAACCAAAATCCAATTACCTCATGTCACTGCAAAAAATAAAAAATTACCCTTCTTCTGTGAACTAATACACAGGCAGGGTACAGAACCCGGAAATAAAAAGCGATTAATCCATATGGACTAATCGCATTTTTTTGTTTAAGTTCTTTTTGCATTACTTTATTTTATCCATAACTTTGTCATAAACTTCTTGTTTGTCAAAGTCTTCTCCCATCGGAAACTTGGCCATAAATTTATTGTTACCATCAATCAAATAGGTAAAGGTGGAATGAATGAATTGTCCGTTGCCAGGATCTTTATACTGAAATTGCATCGAATCCGTAACTTTTTTAATCTCTGCACGGTCTCTTTTAATGTTTTGTTTATCTCCTGTTAAGAATAACCAGTCCTTATTATTTTCAATTTGAAAGCCTTCCATGTAACTGGTCAAGATCTCCGGCGTGTCTCGATAAGGATCGATGGTAATCGTCAGAAATTCAATATCCTTCCCAAAAACACCAGCCTTCTCAAAATCATTTTTCAAGTCAATCATCTTTTGGGTCGTGGTTGGACAAATATCAGGACAATGCGTGTAGATAAATTCAACAAGTTTTAGTTTGGTTTTATCTTTTCCGAAATTATAGGAATCACCATTTTGATTAATCAAGGTAACTTCTGCAGGTATTTTAGCATTTGCATCTCGTATGAGAAAGAAAGAAATTCCTGCTGCTATTCCAATGAACACAGCAAGACCACAAATTAAATAAATCTTTTTCATATGTAATCCCCCCTACATTTAAGATAAAGAAGTTACCCCAAAAAAGATATGGATAATTTGTGAACAAAACTTCGTGCATTTAAAATGCAGTTCCTTTATACTGTAATATTATTGATTGTATTTTTGGAATATTTAAATTTTAGTGAGATAGGAGGTATTGGGGTGAAAAAAGTGCTGATGTTTTCTTTTCAAATTGCGATATTAATAGTCATTTATCAAATCGGTAGTCAGATAACAGTTTTTTTTCATTTGCAGGTGCCAGGAAATGTAATTGGTATTCTTCTACTGTTAATTTTACTTTGGACACGTGTCATCAAAGTGGAGCAAATAGACTTGGCAGCTACATGGTTATTAAAACATTTAAGCTTTTTTTTCATACCGATAGCAGTTGGCTTAATGACATTAGGCCCTATCTTTTTAAATAAGGGAATCCTAATCTTATTTGTTCTTGTCATCAGTGCATTTATTGGTCTCTTATCAGCTGGGAAGGCAACACAAACTGTAATTATGAAAAAAGAAAAGGTAAAAGTGAATTATCATGATCACAGTGTATAGTATTTTTTTAACCCTAGCTGTCTATATTTTTACACGAAAATTTGGCCATAGATACTCCTCGCCATTTACCAGTCCTGTGTTTTTTAGTACGTTTATTATTATTATCCTGTTAGTAGGATCACATATTTCTTATCATGATTATATACCTGCAAAAAAGATTATGACTTATCTGCTCGGACCAGCAACTGTTGCCCTAGCAGTCCCAATCTATAAGAATCGAAACTTATTTGCAAAGTATTTAGTTGCTGCTTGTGTAGGATTATTAATTGGAACATTTACAACCATTCTATCCGCCATTGTTATTGCTAAATGCTTTTATCTCTCGAAAATGCTCCTTTTGCCATTAACGATTAAGTCAGTAACCGTTCCAGTTGCGACAGAAATCGGGAAAATAATAAAGGCTAATGTATCACTTATTGCAGCTTTTGTAATCATTACTGGAATGATTGGCGCTATGTTTGGGCCCAAGCTATTGAATCTTTTTAAAATTGATCACCCATTTGCACGTGGTTTATCGATTGGAACAATAGCGCATGGTATTGGGACAGCAGAGGCCGTCAAGGAGGGGGAAATACAGGGAGCCGTTGCTGGTGCTGCTATGGGAATCGCCGCATTATTAATATCGTTCATCATTCCTTATATCATTCCATTCTTAATATAATAGAACTAATCAAGCATTATATGCATACCTTACAATAAAAGGCACAAAGTAAATTGACAAGTGTTTCCATTTGTTATATTCTTTAAAAGAATTAAATTTTTCTTAAAAAACTACGTTTTTTAAAGGAGTATGTTTTATGTTAGGTGTCGTTCTTAACTAATCCAATCAATTGGATATGTTCATTCCTAAATCCTTTTTTCAAATTTTTATTGATAGAAGGCTTATTTAAGCATATATGGGAATGGAGTTAAGAACAATGGGCATCATAAGCATACATCTTTACCAATGTTGCTGTGTACATCCGTGTAGACAGTTTTTATTTTGGGTAAATATTTTGTATGAAGATGATTGAAAAACTTTTTTCAATTAGCCGCAATGACATTGTTCATTGCGGCTATTTTTATTTTTGGCTATGTTAAAGCTTATTGTTGATTTTGACACC
>NZ_JBALOS010000352.1:511-6354 GCF_036962765.1 Neobacillus drentensis | reverse complement strand
AAAGAAGAAAATGTAAGATCATAATTTAAATAATGATTGTAAAAGGAGTAGCAGTTAAATGGTCAAACAAGGGATCTACGAAGAAATCATCAATCAAAAACTAAAAGATGACCTTAAAGAGTTAGACGTTAATAAATATGATATCGGTAAAGAAAAGCTTGACGTTGAGGAAGCAAGAAAACTTTTATCCTCCTACATATCCTTAGTCACCAGAAAAGCTTTAAAGTTTGTTCGTGATAATGAAAGTGATGATCACCAGGCTCTTATTAATCAAATCCGTACCTGCAACGAAATCATCTCCATTTTAAGTGAACGACTGGATGAAGAGGAGTTTCGCCAATTACGAATTGAAGAAGAGGGTGAGGTTCTTACCTCCATCTATTCCCGGATTAATTCGATTCGTAGTATTCAAAAGGGCGCAGTGATCCGGCCCGTAACACCTCTTTCTCAGAGTTCCCTCTTTACCGGTTCCAATTATGAACCAAATATGCTGGGAGAGCTGAAAAAGGAAATTGTAACAGCTGATTCCATTGATATGCTTGTTTCGTTTATTAAATGGAGTGGGCTGCGTTGTATTATAGAAGAACTGAAGACCTTTACGGATAATCCGAATAACAAGCTTAGAGTCATCACGACTTCTTATATGGAAGCGACCGACTATAAGGCAATTCAGGAGCTTAGCCAGCTGACGAATACGGAGATCAAAATTTCTTATGATGTGGATCGAACTCGACTTCATGCCAAGGCTTATCTCTTTAAAAGAGACACTGGTTTTAGCACTGCCTACATTGGTTCTTCCAATCTATCGAATCCTGCGTTGACTTCCGGTTTGGAATGGAACATCAAGGTCACCGAAAAGGATTCGTTTGATATCGTTAAGAAATTTGAAGCGACGTTTGAAAGCTATTGGAATGATCATGAGTTCAAGACGTTTCACCCTGAAAGCGAACAGGACCAATTGCTTTTAAAGCATTCTTTATCCAAAAGTAAAACCCTTGAGGAAAACGAGCGGAAATTCCTATTTGATATTCAGCCTTATTTTTATCAAAAAGAGATTCTCGAAAAGCTTCAGGTGGAGCGAGAAGTTTTTGGACATATGAAAAACCTCTTAGTTGCTGCGACAGGAGTTGGTAAGACTGTCATTTCTGCTTTTGACTATAAACGTTTTAGAAATAAAAATAAACCTGCAAAGCTATTATTTGTGGCTCACCGAGAAGAAATCCTTAAGCAAAGTTTGGAAACCTTCCGGGCTATTTTGAAGGATCCGAATTTTGGAGATATGTTAGTTGGAACTTATCAGCCGGGGTCGATTGACCATTTATTCGTGAGTATCCAGAGCTTTAACAGCAAAAAGCTCTATGAAAATACTAGTAATGATTTTTATGATTTTATCATCGTGGATGAATTTCATCATGCTGCGGCTGATTCTTATCAAAAGCTATTGAGCTATTATCAGCCGAAAATTCTCCTTGGTCTGACCGCGACACCTGAAAGGATGGATGGAAAAGATATTCTTTCCTATTTTGATGGTAAGATTTCAGCTGAAATGCGTTTAACAGAAGCAATCAACCGCAAGCTACTAAGCCCTTTTCAGTATTTTTGCGTAAGTGACACGATCGATTTATCTAAATTGAAATGGAGTCGTAGAGGGTATGAAATCAGGGAATTAGAAAATGTTTATACCTCGAACGATCATCGAAGCAGCCAGATTGTTAAAGCGGTCAATAAATACGTTACTGATATTGATCAGGTCAAAGGGCTAGGGTTCTGCGTATCCATTGAACATGCGAAGTATATGTCTGATTTCTTTAATAAAATGGGAATACCTTCTGTTGCCCTATATGAAAATGTGGACAGTAAGACGAGAAGAGAAGCACAATTCCAGCTCGTCCAAGGCGAAATAAAGTTCATTTTTGTTGTGGATCTGTATAACGAAGGTATTGATATACCTGAAGCAAACACGATTTTATTTTTACGCCCAACAGAAAGTTTGACGGTCTTTTTACAGCAGTTGGGCCGGGGACTACGTTTAGCCGAAGGAAAAGAGTGCTTAACGGTCCTGGACTTCGTTGGACAAGCACATAAGAACTATAATTTTGAGGAGAAATTCCGTGCTTTAATCGGGAAGACCAAGCATTCCGTCCAGCACTATATTGAGAATGGCTTCTTTCATCTTCCTAAAGGCTGCTTTGTTCAATTAGAAAAGCAAGCGAAGGAGTATATTTTACGGAATATTAAGTCCAGTGCCAATACACGTGGAAATCTTGTTACCAAGATGAAATACTTTGAACAGGATACGGGTTTACAGTTAACTCTATCGAACTTTTTAAATCACTATCATCTAACTATATATGATTTTTATGGGAAAAATGGTGATCGAAGCTTTAGCCGGATGATGGTGGAAGCAGGTGTTGCATTAAACTTTGAGTTTGACGATGAAAAAGTATTGACCAAACGATTACCTAACTTGTTCCATCTAAACTCCAGGAAGCTCCTGCAATTTTTTATGGATTATATTGACGAGCCGACCGTTCGTAATGAGGAAGAGCAGTTAATGCTAGCGATTTTCTACTATTCTTTTTATAATGCTCACCCGGCAAGTGAGGGATTTTCATCACTTCAAGAGGGAGTTGCAAAGGTATTAGCACAGCCTGAATTTAAAGAAGAAATCAGAGACGCTCTTCAGTTTCTTTATCATACTTTAGAAACGTTGGAGATTGAAAATGATTTGGATTTCGCTTGTCCATTAGGAGTTCATTGTAACTATAATACCTCTCAAATTCTAGCCTCTTTAGGTTATTATAATGAAACAAGCAGCCCAGCCTTCCGTGAAGGAGTAAAGCATTTCGAGGATAAGAATCTGGATATCTTTTTTATCACCTTAAATAAGTCGGAAAAAGACTTCTCGCCTTCAACTTTATATGATGATTATGCGATAAATGAACGGCTCTTTCACTGGCAAACCCAAAGTCGGGTCGCTGAAGGAAGTAAAATTGCTGAGCGGTATATTCATCATAAAAAACGAAATCACCAAATTGCCCTTTTTGTCAGAGAGTATAAGAAGGAAAATGGTTATACCTCGCCATTTGTATTCCTCGGAACCGCGGATCATATTAGTCATTCTGGCAGTAAGCCAATGAACTTTATTTGGAGCTTGAAGGAGGAAATGCCCTCTTACTTGGTACCAAGGGCAAATAAGAATATTTTATAATCCGATGAACCTTGTTGAATTCAGCAAGGTTCTTTTAGTACTTCTAAAATATTTGAATATAAACTGACTCATTCAAATTGTTACAGAAGGAATAAAAGATATAATCTATATTTTTTCCACGCTGGTGTAGTACTACAGATTTTAGTTATTTCCAATATACTTAAATGAGTAAATATGTGTTTTCGTTAGATCAATGACTTCTTGGATAAATGTTTCTTGGGTTTCTTTGAAACCATTTTGGGTCCAACTCTGAAGGAGTCCGTAAAAGCCATAGGCTGTATAACGTTTAAAATAATCCATATTAACTGGGATATTGTTGATTGTTTCGAAAATAAATTGTTCATTATAGATTTTTAAGATTGTTTGAGGGAACCGTGTGTGTAATCCTGGTAACGTGTCATCGTAGTTAATCAGATTAAAAAAATTCCGGTTTTGATAGATATAAGCAACGATATTTAAAGATGGTGCATTTAGCTTGGCTGAATATACTTTTTGACCAGGTACATATGGTTTGCCTACTGAGGCTTCTAACCCTTGAAGCATGGAAACAAGTAATTCCTCAGCTAATTCAATTTTATCTTTGTAATGGATATAAAAAGTACTGCGATTATAAGAAGAATAATCGACGATGTCTTTGACAGTAACGGAATGGTACCCCTTCTCTTTTATGAGTTCAATCAATGCTTGCTTTAAATGCTCTTTTGTCCTATTTTGTCGTTGAGATTTCGTATTTTGTTCATGATTCATGAAAAAACCTCCCTCAATATAGACAGATTTATCATAAGTGTCTAACTAGTAGACACTTAATGATATCTTAATGATTGTTATATGTGAACAAAATAGTAAAATTGAATTGTGAACAAAATAGTACAGATTATAAATCTGACTATGATTTTTCTATTGAATGTGATAAAGGAGGAACTGGTATGGGGAAATTACAAGACAAAGTAGCTGTGATTACAGGTGGAGCATCAGGTATTGGGGCAGCTACAGCACGTTTATTCGTTTCAGAAGGAGCCAAAGTGGTTCTTGTTGATTTAAATGAGGAAAAAGGGAAAGCATTTGAGGCAGAGTTGAAAGCGCTTAATGCCGAAGCTCTTTTTATAAAAGCAAATATTACGAGTGAAGAAGAAGTCGCAAATATCTTTAAACAAACCGTTGAAACGTTCGGCAAAGTGGATGTGGTTTTCAACAATGCAGGTATTGGCCGTGTTCATCCTTCACATGAGTTAGAGTACTCAGAATGGCGCAACACCGTAAATGTTGACTTAGATGGCGTCTTTTTAGTAGCACGTGAATCTATCCGTGAAATGCTAAAAACAGGCGGCGGCACGATTGTTAATACGGCATCAATGTACGGTTGGGTTGGATCACCAGGTTCAGCAGCCTATAACGCGGCAAAAGGCGGCGTGATTAACTTAACTCGTTCCCTTGCACTTGAATATGCAGAACAAAATATTCGTATTAACGCATTATGCCCTGGTTTTATTGATACACCAATTATTCCGGAAGAAAGCAAGCAGGCTTTGGCTGAAGTCACACCAATGAAACGTCTTGGTAAAGCGGAAGAAATGGCAAAAGCAGTATTATTCATGGCCTCTGAGGATTCTTCATTCATGACTGGTAATAGTTTGATTGTGGATGGCGGGTATACAGCGCAATAATAAATCATGGGTACTAAGTAAAAAAGATGACATTTCACCGGTATATATCTTTAATATGAGATATTTTAATTGAAAATAATTTGAAAAAATACGCTTTAGACCTTGAATCAAAAACAAAGGGAGGAAATTTCCAATGAGTAATCGTTTTGATGGAAAAGTGGTATTAATTACAGGTGCAGGATCTGGTTTAGGTCAAGCCTCTGCCTTACAAGTAGCGAAAGAAGGAGCAAAAATTTCACTAGTTGATTTAAACGCTGTTTCATTAGAGGAAACGAAAAGTAAAGTGTTAGAGGTTGCACCAGCCGCAGAATTGTTGCTTATCACTGCGAATGTGGCAGATGAAAAAGCAGTTGAAAACTATGTAAATGAAACAGTTGAGAAATTTGGGAAAATCGATGGTTTCTTCAACAACGCTGGGATCGAAGGGAAACAAAACCTAACAGAGGATTTTGGTATTGAGGAATTCCAAAAAGTCGTCAGTGTCAATTTAAATGGTGTGTTTTATGGTTTGAAACACGTATTGAAAGTCATGAGAGAACAAGGCTTTGGCTCTATTGTTAATACTGCTTCTGTTGGTGGTATTCGTGGGGTAGGAAACCAATCTGGTTATGCAGCTAGTAAACACGGCGTGGTCGGATTAACAAGAAACTCTGGAATTGAATACGGTCAATACGGAATCAGCATCAAAGCCATTGCACCTGGAGCAATCATGACACCAATGGTCGAAGGGTCATTAAAACAAATGGATCCAGATAACTGGGAAGAAGTAGGAAAACAATTTGTTGAGTCAAACCCAATGAAACGTTTCGGTAAACCAGAAGAAGTGGGGTATTTGGTGGCATTCCTGCTATCTGATCAAGCCAACTTCATCAACGCAGCTGTTATTCCAATTGATGGTGGACAATCTTATAAATATTAAGAAGTTTGGCGAGAGTTCTCTTTATTTGGAGCTTGAAGGAGGAAATGCC
>NZ_JBALOS010000352.1:0-489 GCF_036962765.1 Neobacillus drentensis | reverse complement strand
CCGATGAACCTTGTTGAATGCAGCAAGGTTCTTTTCTACAATGAAGGCATCCTTATTTTTCTTCGATTAATTGTTTTACGGCTGGAATATCCGCTGGTGCCCATTTAAGGGAATCCAAATTCTCTCTTTTCAACCATATTAATTTTGAATGCTCACTTGGTGTAGGAATCCCTTCAACTACCCTGCATTTAATCGATATTAAATTAATAACAAAAGTATCATATTCATGTGTATTATCATTAAATACCTCTTTAAAAGTTTCAATCTTACAGTTCAACTCTTCATCAATTTCTCTTTCAAGGGCTGAGAAGATATCCTCATTTGCTTCCACTTTCCCGCCTGGAAGCTCCCACATATTTGGCATCGCCATTTCGGTGGATCTAAGAGCACAGAGAATTTCATTTTGTTCATTTTCAATAATGTCCGCGACGACTTTTAACTGCTTTTTCAATGTGATCCTCCTATAATTTTCTATTCCTAATAATATCA
>NZ_JBALOS010000351.1:0-7944 GCF_036962765.1 Neobacillus drentensis | reverse complement strand
AAAAAAGGATCGTCGCAGCTATCCCAATCTTTAACTCTTGCACCGGTAGTTCAACAAGAAACTACTCAACTAATCATCTAAAAGGTTTTTAAGTCCAAAGAAATGCATACCTATTTCTCTATTAGTAAAAAATACTGAAGAGGTGATAACAAATGGAAAATGATAATTTAAAACTTACATCTTCCGAAATAGGAACACTATGGGGGGAGTATGTAAACGGAACAATGGCCGAGATAGTAAATAGGTATATGATTTCTATTTTAGAAGACGAATCAATAAAAAAAGTTTTTGAAATAGCCATTGATACATGGGAAAAGCAAAAGAAGCAGCTTGTTTCCTTCATTGAGAAGGATGGATTTCCAGTTCCCATTGGATTTACTGAGTCCGACCTTAATAAAAGTGCAGAGAGATTGTTTTCTGACACATTCTGCTTAAATTATTTACACATTATGACTATACATGGTTTGTTGGGTCATACAACTGCTTTAAGTGTTTCTGTCAGAAAGGACATACGGGAATTTTACAATTCATGTGATAATGATGCAAAAAGTATGTACGATATAACCATTGAGTTATTGCTTAAAAAAGGAAAATTCCAAAGAGACCCCTATTTCTATCCTAACGAGAGCCCTGAATTTATTTCTACCAAAGATTTTACTGATGGATTCTTCGGAAAAGGGAGACTTTTATCTGCTACAGAAATAATCAGTATTTCTCTTAACATTAAAAAGGGCATTATGGCAAAAGTCCTTTCAATCGGATTCAGTCAAGTCACAGAATCGAAAGAAGTAAGAAAGTTTTTTGAGGAATTAGAAAAAACCGCAGATGAAAACCTACAAGCCCTTTCAAAAATTATGCACAAGGATAATTTGCCAGTTCCAATGTCGTGGGAATCAGAGGTTACAACGTCAAAAGACTCTCCTTTTTCAGATAAATTAATGTTGTATCATATGGGTTTCTTGTCTCAAACTGCACAAGTATATTACGGGACAGGTCTAGCAGGAGCCATGCGAACAGACCTAGCTTTAGCTTATGAAAAAGCAATTCTAAAAACATTAGGAATTACAAAAAACTGGTTCGATATTATGGTGAAAAACAAGTGGTTAGAACAGCCACCACTTGCTCCCAATAGAAAAGAACTTGCACAAGATAAATAAGATATACCCCTCATTAGTGAGGGGTATATTTTTAATTAGCTTCTTAATTTAATGGATAATTCCAACATAAAGTAGTTATTCCTTCTTCAACTATCCTGCTTCGTTAGTGAAAATGCGTCTCTTCCTGTTGAAGAAACGCACCCGTAGTTAAATAGGATGTAGTTAGTTAGTTACTTATATATATGTATATTTATAAAGGTTCAAATGCTTTTGCTATACTAATTCTATATGCTATTAAATAGATAACAATATATATGGGAAAGGAATAAAAAACGCTCCATTTTACTGATGTATATAACCCTATCCACTCAAATAAAGGTTCTCCGATAAAAGAAGTTATTGCAGAATAAATAACAGCTTTAAAAAGGGATTTAATGTCGGTTTAAATTTCAACCAAAGCATCATTGTTACTGGTATTAAAGTAAAGTCCCAAGGAAAAAACGATGGGATAGCTGGCAAGACTCTACCCGAATAATGCCAAGAACCAAATATAAGTCCTAAAAAATCAAACCAAGAAGCAATACTCAATGCAAAAACCCTGCTAAAAGCAATCTTGCTTCACTTCCACGTTTACGGAGTATAAACCATACAAACCAAGGAATTATTGAAAGAACTACTGAAAGCCAAAATTCCCAGTGCCATAGTGAGTGCTCTTTCCAGTAGTAAAAATAGTCGACTTGGACCTAATGAATTCTTTGAAAAAACTCTTCAGAATTCTCAATTTTTCCTTTACCAATTAAAGTCTTCATCAAATCCACCCCTCGGTGCTAATTTCCTTCTATTTTCTCCAAAAATTTGTTCAGCTAACCTGCCCCGTTAGTTTGAACAAGAAAAAGGATCGCCGCAGCAACCCCCTTGTTAAACTCAAGCACCCGTTACTTTAAGTACAATATTTCACAATCTTTCTTGTGAAATTAGGAAAAGCCACTTATAACTTGATGAAACGCACTCATTCGTGGATGGCTAACGGGCAGGATAGCGGAGTTGACGGAATTTCAGGTCTCCCTGGTTTGTTAATTTACTACAGAGATAGCTATCTGACGTTAATGGTGAGAATGGAAAATACCGCCCGAAGGCGGTATTGATTAACTGACTTGTTTATACGATTTGAAAATTGTTTATTTCATCATGAATCGTCTGTCAATATAGAAAGCTACCAACAAAGCTAGTAAACCGGTTAGAAGTACATTGCCGTAAGTTTCAAGAGGAAATGGTTTGCCCTCAAGATGGATACCATTCGCACGATATTCGAGCCGTTTCACCGCATGCTTGGCAGTTAAAAGGTCTTCTTGTTTAGCTAAGTCTTCCAATGGTGCTTCAAATACATATCTATTTGGTGAATCGCTATGAATGAGGAACGTTTCTTTAGAATTACCTTTTTCACTCCAAAGTTTTACGTCGGCTGCCGCTAGGGATTTTGCGTTGCCACCTGGTATGATCATTTTATCCAATCTTGGAGCATTCGATATTTGATGCCTAGCCACTATATTAAGGTGATGTTTTGTAGCAATGGGTGCATCCGAACTAGAAACGGTCAAGACTTGTGTCGTTCCTGTGGCTGCGTAAGTATCAAATATAGAAGATAATGCGATTTCATCCATGTCGTTATAAAGTAGTACACCTGCCTTTGTCTTATTCCACTGGAAGGAAAGATTCAATAAAAAAGTTGCAAAATATATGTCCTTTTGAAAAGGTTCTACTTTTGGGTTTTGAACGAATTGGTAAGAAGGATAACTGATTTCTTTCGATATTTTTTTAGCCATTGGTTCTCCTAGTTTTTGAGCTATCAGATGCAGCACAGCATCGATACCTGCAGTTTGACCCGCTGAAGTTAAGGTGTTACCTTCGTAGACATACCGCACATCCTCTTTCCAATGAGTGTCGGGATATTGCTTGCTTAGTAAAGATATCCCTTGCCAGTGTGTGGTGGCTGATTTTCCTTTTAATAAGCCTGCATCGGCAAGATTCTCTGATCCACTGCAAATGCTCAAGATAGTGGTTTTACTGCTGGAATGTTGTTGAATCCATTCCCGAGTGGGTTGATATTTCTTTTCATCAAATATCTGCATGTAAGGAACCACGATAATGTCGGGACTTCTGCCTAATAATTTATCTAATTCTTTATAAGAGTAATGCGGTACTACATCCAGTCCGCCCGATAACGTCTTTACGTTTTTGTCTGGAGCAACAGCAAATACATTAAAAGCGTTTGTTCTAGATAATAAATCATAGGGAATCATAAAATCAAATACCTCAGTGTCTACATTTGCTAATAGAACTGCTACTGTAGGTTTATTAGGATCATACTTTGGTGGTTTAACACCATGTAGAGAAGGAATTGGCTCATGACGGACATTCTTGAAAAAATCATTCTGTGAACGAACAAATCCGAGGAAGCCCACCCCTCCCACAAACACGGCGAAAATCAATACATAAACAACGAAACGTACTACTATCCTTTTCATTTTATATTCCTCCTCCGGATATGAATGTTGTTATTCTTTAACGCGACAAAATCTCCCGACGCCAATGAATAAACTTTTGATACATCCTGAACAAAAATAATTTTCTACCTCCAAAATGTGGTTATTTGTTATTGAATACCCTTGTGTTACATTTTACTAAGTTTGACCATGATAAAAACCGCACTCTTTTTGGGTATTACCGTAAAATTTTGTGGTACCCCCGCAGGGTATTTGTTGTTATCTTGATTTCATATTGCCTTTTTTCTAAAGCCTTCATAATTGTGCTAGAGCTTGATTTTTATATAAGACTTCAGATTTAGCTGGTTTCAGTCCACAAAAAAGACAGAGACTGAAATAGTCTCTGCCAAAGATATTGCCTTAAAAACCGATATCAAGTTAAAGAAATAGACCGTAACTTTTACAATAAATAATTAATTCGCTTTTTGCGTCAAATATGAATTAAAAGGGAGAGAATTTTCCCCTCTCTCTTCAACTAAACTGCATACGTTAGTACAAAAAGAAAAGACCGCCGCAGCGATCTCCGTACTTAAACTCTTGCACCCGTTACTTTAAGTGAAACACTTCACAATTTAAGAAAAAGGTAGTAGTTACCTCATAGAAATTCCTTTCAAAAATAAAGAAATATTTATTATTGTCTATTTGAACTAAACTGCTGCTTCAGCACAAAGAAAATTGGCTAGCTAGATAGATCCTTTTTATCCATCAGATTCTCCTCCTTCCCTACTACATATGAAGGAAATGACTGGTTAAACTAAAGAAGACGAAATAAACAGAAAGGGGGAAAAAGCTGTGACACGGAAACTTATGGCCTTTTTCCTATTTGCCGGTCTTCTTTTCGCAGGCGGTTTTCAGACAGACGGCCAACCGCCGCCGGACCCCGTCCAGATGGGGATGGAAGAAGGATATTATGAAGGAATCCGTTCGGGGCTTGAAGACCGGCATAATTTCAGGATCTCCCGTGCTTGGCAGCAGATGCCTCGCTCCCAGCTGAGCTTGGACAACAAGAAGGAGATAGCTCGGCCCCTCATAAAAATAGGACTTCTCCGGCAGGTGTACCTCTCTTTTTCCTCTGGGGAAAAATTCTACGCCTACCTTCATGCCCATCCGGAAATGAATGCGGTACAGGCGGCCCAGCGGATACTCGGGCAGAGGTTTGTGAGGGCGTACGAAAAAAGCTTCCAGAAAGGTTATGAGAAATCCCTCACTGCTTCACCCGAAAAGGCGGCAAACTACGCGGCCTTATTGAAGGCGGAAAAAAGATAAGGAGGAAAACAAAAAGGGCAACCTCAAGGATGCCCTTTAACCTGCTCTATTAGTTGCACTAAAAAAAGAAGGCCAATGGAACCTGGGAACACCTTCTTCAAGTATTCTGCCTCGTTAGTGCAATAAAAATAGGGATCGCCGCAGCCATCCCAATCTTTAACTCTTGCACCCGTTTGTTTAAGTATAATTTTTCACAATCTTGTTCTTCAAAAACAAGAGTTACCCAAGAAGCACTTTTTAAAAAATCACGAAACGATCACTTTATTATTTCACCATTGTTACATTTACGTCATTACACCTGAAATTAGACTATTTCTCTAACTCTAATACGGCTAATAACATGTTGGTTATAAAAAAGAATGAATTAAAAATAGAATTGCAAAAGCAACACCAGACCGCAAATGCCACTTCCGGTCCATCCTTTGATATCGAAATAGTCCCGATATAGGAACTGGAAGCAGGACTAGCAAGGAAAGCAATCCACTTATATTATTAAAATCAAATTTGAAGCCGTGCATAAACACAGCTACCGTATGCAAGATAATAAAAGCGATGGCGATAATCGCTGCTGGAGTATGCCATCTTCGGGCAAAGCTCAGCAAAGTGGACAACCATTTTTTCACCTTGCCTTGACCTTTCAATTTACGAAGCCTAATAACACGAAGAAGCACATAATAAGCAAGTACAAAAAATAAGGCAATTCTTGCATTAGAGCCAAAACCTTTAAATGTATGTTCGAACTGCCTGCTGTGCAGAGTGGTTAATGAAAGCTGTAATAGTCCCTTAAGTTCCCAAAGCATTATCGAAGCAGCGATAATAATCGCCACGATTACCCATATACGTTCCTTTTTAGGAATCCAGCCTTGTTTTTGGACCTTGATTTCCCGTGTATTCATTGATCTATCCTCCTATAAATTTAAAAAACAACTTTTAGATCTTAATTTGGTCATTGTCGCCGAAACCCCATCTTCAACTTAAGTACCCGATAGATTAAATAAAATACTTCACATCCTTTAAATTAATTCTGTAAGAACCTTACGTGGGGTTTCATCACTACGTTGTTCAAATAAACTTATTAAATATGACATATAAATGCCTCCATTTTTTCCGAAAACAATCCACTTAAAGTTAAAATAACCTTCAATTTTATTTAAATACAATGTAGCACAATACATGAATGCATTTTCTATATTAATGAATTCTTAATTATAAATTAATTGAAAAAATAGGTTAATAGGAATAAGACTTAGGTGCTGATGTGGATATAATAAGTAACTTTTTACTGCAAATTCCCCATTCTTTTCGTAAGTAATTATTATCTAGTAGACCTGGATTTTCTCCAATTCCGAATAGAAAGTCTATATGTATAGAGTTGTTTGCCCAACTATTGGGAATAGTGGTAGGAAAGTATTTCTTCTTTAAGTAAAATCCATTCGTTTTTGTCAACAAATTAATTTATGACTCAGGCAACTCTAACTTCAGTTGTTCTTGAATCTTTTGAAATATGTCTTGATTAACTTCTCCCTTATAAAATTCATCATAATCTTCTTCCCATAATTCTAAATTCATTTTACAATTTCCCTTTAAAATGGATAATATGTAAACAGGTACCATCAAATTTCAACACCCAACGGACTACATAAATAAAGGTTTCTTATTAAACTGCTTCGTTAGTTCAACAAGAAAAAGCTGCCTCAAAAGACAGCTCTAATCTTTAACTCTTGCACCCGTTAGCTTAATAACACCTCTGTTTATTTAATTAATGTTTCTTAAAAAATTCACCATTTCACTAAATGCTTTTTGTGCTGATTTTTCATTATATTGTGGAGAGTATGGGTCACTGAATCCGTGTTTTCCGTTAAATTTATGCATTTCGATATTCATTTTTTCTAAAGCTGAAATTAACTCGTCCACATTAAATGATTTTTCTTCTTGCGGAAAGAATAGCATTGTAGGACATTGTGGTGTTAATTCCACGTAATTCCTAATACGTGAACCATAGTATCCAACTACTCCATCGACACATTCTTCGTCACTACACAACCAAGCAACAGTTGCCCCTACACTAAATCCAATGATAAATATTTTTTCGTATTCATCTTTAACATCTGATAATATATCTTTTATTTTATGCATAGCGTAAGCGAATCCTACGTTCTCCATAAAATTTCGATAAGCAACTTCCTCTTGAAAATAATCGAAAGGTGTCTCTCGTTCTAATAAATTTGGGCAAATGACATCAAAACTTTGTTTTGATAATAATTCACAAAAACTCTGCATATGTTGGTTAATTCCATAAATTTCGTGTATTACAATGATTACAGTACCAGACTTTTTGTGTATTTGAATCATTTTGTACCTCCTTGAACAGCTACTCCCATTATACAAATTAATATCATATTATATCATTTCTTGTTCAACTAACCTGCTTCGTTAGTTGAGGAAGAAGCCTTTCAATAAACACTAGTCACAAATAACAACAATCCTTATCACGTACTCACCAAGGGATAATGGTTAAATCTGGCCACTTTTCCTTCCATTTATCAACTTTTTTTTCAAAAATTTCACGGTTTACCATTAGCTTGTTGGGTCTGACTATCATTGAAAATAGATCATCCAATTTGTAGGGAGCATAAATTTTATATGAACCTGTTTTCTCTTTCCTAATGCCCAAAGAAGTAGCTGTCGTAGGCCAGCTATCTATTGCGGTTTCCAGGGATTTATATGGTTTAATTGAAAAGCCGAACTTTTTCTCGTACCATAAATGAACTCCTGCCTCATTTTTCACGTCTAACTTAAATGGAAAATTTCCTAGTTTACATACCAACTCTTCTTTATACTTATATTCGCTATCCCGACTCAAATCTTCTCTATCATAGTACACTACGTCCACGTCAGAAATACCATAGTTAAGAGGAAAACCAGAGAGGTAGTTCCATACAGTGTTTGTAATACATCCAGCACCAATATAGTAATCAGGAGGGAGTTCTGAGTTTTGCAGAACCTTAAAAAACCTTCTTAGAGGTTCACTATTATTT
>NZ_JBALOS010000350.1:0-5870 GCF_036962765.1 Neobacillus drentensis | reverse complement strand
CCTTCAAAAATACTAACTTATCGTATGAATGTGTTAGAATTATGATGATAGTGTTACAAAGTTTAAGGGGGAAGAAATTTGAGCAAGAAACCAATTATTGGCATAACAGGTGCCTATGTGAAACATAACGAATTTATGGAAGGTGTCTATGTGCACCATGATTATCATAAAAGTGTTGCTGCCAATGGGGGAGTACCGATTATCCTTCCCTACATTAACCCTGAGATATCAATAGAAACGCTTGCATTATGCGACGGAATTATCCTCAGCGGGGGAGAGGACGTTGATCCAAACCTTTTTGGTCAGGAGCCACATCACAATTTAGGTCCAACAACACCGGAGAGGGATTTGGCAGAAATAGCAATCGTGAAATATGCACTTGAAAACAACATCCCACTGCTTGCCATTTGCAGAGGTGTTCAGATTTTGAATGTCGCCCTTGGCGGGACATTAATTCAGGACATCCCGAGTCAAGTCAAGGATTCAATCCAACATTCACAAAAAATAGAGAGAAGTAGGGATACACACTGGGTGAATCTCTCCACAAATAGTAAATTATTTGAAATCATTGGATCTGAACGAGTGCGTGTGAATAGTTTGCATCATCAAGCAATCGATAAAGTAGCCAATGATCTTTGTGTCGTTGCCCAATCATCTGACGGAATCGTTGAAGCGGTTGAATATATTCATCCAACCACATTTACGGTCGGTGTTCAGTGGCATCCTGAATCAATGGCGAATAAAGACCTTGCCATGAACAATTTATTCAAAGAATTTATAAACAGCAGTGCAAAGGTACCAGTTTCAATCTAAGGGGAAGGAAGGAGTCATTGGATGGAAAAAATTTATCTTGATTACAATGCCAGTACACCGATAGCACCTGAAGTAGCCGAAACGATGAAGCCGCTCCTGGAGCATTTTTATGGGAATCCGTCGGCCTTACATTGGGCAGGGTTACCGGTGAAAAATATATTACATCAAGCCCGAGTACAGGTGGCCGAATTAATTGGTTGTTCCCCAAAAGAAGTTATTTTTACAAGTGGGGGAAGTGAAGCCAACAATCTTGCGTTAAAGGGTTTTTATTTTAAAAATCGGCATAAAGGTAATCATATCATTACTTCTAAAATTGAACATCCTGCGATAATGAATCCTTGCAAATTTCTTGAACAATTTGGGGCAAAGGTCACATATGTAGACGTTGACCGGTATGGGAAGGTTACACTAGAAGAAATAAAAAAAGCTATTACAAAAGAAACCATTCTGATTTCGATTATGCACTCCAACAATGAAACAGGTACCCTGCAGCCGATCAAGGAAATTGGGGAGATTGCTAAAAAACATGGGATCGTTTTTCATACAGATGCTTCCCAATCGGTTGGAAAAGTCCGTGTGAAGGTGGATGAATTGAAAGTGGATATGCTTACAATTGCCGGCCATAAACTCTATGCACCAAAAGGAATTGGTGCGTTGTATATCAGAGAGGGAATTCAGCTCGAACCTCTCATCCATGGAGCGGGGCATGAATTTGGTATTCGGGCAGGTACAGAAAATACTTTACTGGCGGTAGGTTTAGGTAAGGCCTGTGAACTAGCCGAGCAATATATAGGAAATTCTCTAGTAAAGGAATTGACCGAGTATTTTTGGTCGCAATTAAAGGATTCGTTCGGGGAACTAGTAGTATTGAATGGCCATCCGGAGGACCGTCTCCCGAATACATTGAATGTCAGTTTTGTTAGAAAAGTAGGTCAAGATCTGTTAAATGCGATTCCTCAATTAGCTGCATCCAATGGCTCAGCATGTCATGCCGGTAGTATTGAATTATCACCGGTTTTAAAGGTGATGGATGTTCCTGAAGAAATTGGAATGGGTGCTATTCGCTTTAGTTTAGGCAGGGATACGACTAAAGATGAAATTGATCAAGTGGTGGAATTGTTAAAAGGGATATTGTAAAACAAATGCTAAGGGACTACTTATCGCAGGTAGTCCTTTTTTCTGTGGGGTAACTAGGCTTTGATGTGGTAGGGTAGGAAAGAGTCGTCTTATTTTACCGAAACGGAATAATTATTAGAGGGGGGGGGAATAAAAGAGTCTCTTATTTTACCGAAACCAGAAAATATAGAAGGTCCTAGACAGTATTTTATTGAATTGATATTTGCACAACTTATAGGGAAAGAATGGGTGGTATTTATAGTAAAGCAATTTAAATTCTATGTGGATGACCAAACTGTCGAAAAAATAATTCATAGGCTCCGTACCTCTGGTTGTGTCTTTGCGGAAGAAGAGGCTCTACTTCTTATATCTGAAGCACAGACAATGGATGAACTTAAGAAAATGGTCGAAATGCGAGTCGGGGGATTACCAGTTGAACACGTTATTGGGTACACAGAATTCTGTGGTCTGAGGATAAAGATAGACTCGGAAGTCTTCGTGCCTCGCCAACGAACAGAGTTTCTTGTCCGCCAGGCACAAACGCTTACTTGTTTAGGGGATATCGTTGTTGATATGTGTTGCGGGTCAGGAGCTGTAGGTGCTGCACTTGCAGCAACTTTAGGCCAAGTAGTGTTATACTCTGTTGACCTCGACCCCGCTGCGGTACGCTGTGCTGGCGGCAACATATCAGCTTTCGGTGGCCACGTTTTTCAAGGAGATTTGTATAAAGCTCTACCTTGTTCCCTTCAAGGCCGTGTGAACATCATAGTTGCAAATGCTCCTTACGTACCTACCGAGGCCATCAAGTTGCTTCCACGGGAGGCTCGCATTTATGAACCAAAACTGGCCCTTGACGGAGGAAAAGACGGACTTGACCTACAGCGTATATTAGCGAAAGAAGCACCTCTCTGGTTAGCTCCGGGAGGGCACCTTTTGGTAGAAACGAGTGAACAACAAGCAACCCAAACCTTTGAAATTTTTTCTCTTAACGGGCTGATCCCGAAAGTAACCAGAAATGATGAATTGGACGCTACGGTCATCATCGGTACTAATCCTGTCATTTAAAGTAAAGATACAACTAGTCTTAACACAGAGAAGTGTCATTAAATTGAAAATGATTTTGCAGGGCCGGCTCGATGAAAATGGTAAAATAATCACATACAGAGAAAAGGAGACAGAAAGAAATGAACCAAGTAGAAATTATCGCTCGTAGAATACTAGGTTGGAAGTTAAATAGATGGGACAGATGGTTTGATTATGAAACGGGGGCATTCATTCCTGTTGCTGATTTTCAACCAGAGCAAAATCTTGACCATGCGATGCTCATCGTTGAGAAGTTAAAGGATTTCGGGTTCACCTATACAACCAATGGGGACTCCGAAGTTTGCTTTAATACCATATGTGAAACAGGCGATACATTAGCACAAGCCATCACCAATGCTGCCTTCACGATTGCTGATAACAGCTCCATCGCTGAGGAATGGCTGTAAAAATTAAAAAGACGTTCAATACATATAAAAAGCTTGTAGACATAAGTCCATATGGACATATCCTACAAGCTTTTATTATTGCTTTTTGCTTCGTAAAACAGTTATAAAACCATCCAAAATCTCATGGCTGACAGAAAATCCTTTGCGTTTATAAAATTCCAGCGCGTCATTATTTCCATTCGAGACAAATATAAAATAATCTTCAACCTCATCAAATTGATTTAACCATTCCATCGACATCTTGAAAAGTTTAGAACCAACCCCGTACTTGCGGTATTCTTCCTTAATATAAATTTGCGATAAACAACCTACATTTTGCCTTCCTACCGAAGAAAGGTCAAAAAAAGTGGCAAAGTCATTGGAATAGGCCTCTTTGGGAGAGATATTGGAATATACATACCCAACGCTTTGATCCCCATCTTTTACGATCACAATATAATTGTGAATGGAGCTATATATGGAAGGAACCATCCGGGTGTCAAAATTCATGCTGTCAAACAATTCTGGTGTTATGTAAGCTCTCGACTTTTGAAAAGCCATCAGTTCATTGCATAAGTCTCGGCATTTTTCTATTTCTTCATCCGAGATCACTTCATAAGATAAATTCATTTTCTCCCACTCCTTACCTTCCAATTGAAATTCAAGAATCTGAAAAGTTCACTCCGTTTAAATTAAACCGAGACGCTCTAATCCATAGCGGACACCGTCATCTTCTGCTGAGAGGGTCACCATATTGGCCACTTTTTTTAACTCTTCGCGGGCATTACCCATTGCGACGCCCATTCCGACCAAAGACAGCATTTCCATATCATTTAATCCATCCCCAAAGGCAACGGCTTCATCAGGTGCAATCCCAAGCTTTTCTAATAGTTTACTGAGACCAACAGCCTTGTTTGAATTTGATAAATTCACATCACAGGTTCGAGCACCTGAACTCCATCGGCGGAAATCTAGTTCCGGAACCTTTGTTTGATAATGCTGTTCTTCCTCAACATCACAATGAAGAAACAATTGATAAATTTCTTGGTCTGTCCAAAATTGCGGCGGAGCAAGCTCAGGCTTCCATGGATCATGCTGGTAGGCTTCCAAAACAAATGGATGGCTTAGGTCGGTTGCTTTAAAACTTGTTTTGCTCAAATAGGTAAGAGGATGTTGAAAATCATTAGACAATTGATGAACTTTCTCTAATACAGGTTTCTCAATGGCACTTTTGTATATTTCTTTTCCTTCATGGTAGGCATAGGAACCGTTAAAAAAGACCATCGAATCGACTCCGGTTTCTTGAATAATCGACTCTGTAAAATAAGGTGCTCTCCCAGTGGCAATTACCACTTTCATTTGTTTCTCCTTTAACCGCTGGATGGCATCCTTTGTGGCGTGACTAAGTGTTTTTCCATGCGGGAGGATGGTTCCGTCTATATCTAAGATGACAACCTTGTAATTCATAAAACACACTCCTATGATGCATTCTCACTTTATAAGCCATTATTCTATAGCACAGTATACCATGTTTGAACGTAAAGGGTATCTGAGTGGGTTTTCATTATACATGAAGGAGTAATGATATGCATCTTTAACGCAAGTGAACGTTGAATTTTTTTCAAATTTCCTGTTGTCACTCCGTATTTCAATACCAACGAGCTTGTTTAGATCTGAAATAGTTCAAATGAATAGGATAAACCATATTATTTTACAATAATAATGTTATGTAAACTTATTAAAGAAATTTCCACCATCCCATTATAGGATGGCGGTTTTATTTTTAATCCTCATCATTTTGCATACCTGTAAACATCAGAACAAATCGAAGTAATTCGGCTACTGCTACTACAGTAGCCGCAACATATGTTAAAGCCGCCGCGTTTAATACTTTCCGCGCACGATACTCTTCATCATTTCTGATCAGACCCGAACCAACCATTACATTCAGCGCTCTAGAACTCGCATTAAATTCAACAGGCAGGGTAACAACCTGAAATAGTACGGCCGCTCCCATAGCTATGATTCCCAGTAATAAAAGGTTGGCAGATGATAGGAGGAGACCAATTAAAATTAAGATAAATGAAAAATTCGAGCCGATATTCGCGACAGGTACTAATGCATGTCTAACACGTAATGGGACATATCCATCTTTTTGCTGGAGACAGTGTCCAACCTCGTGAATCGCTACAGAAATTGCTGCAATGGAAGTGCCATGGTAATTCGTCGAGGAAAGTCTAACACAACGACTCCTTGGATCATAGTGGTCCGATAAGTGACCTCTGACTTCTTCGACGGAAACATCGTACAAACCGTGTTCATCTAAGATTCTTCTAGCTGCTTGGGCTCCTGTTAATCCTGCAGAGGCTCCCACTTTTAAAAATTTCGAATAGGTATTTCTTAAATACATCTGCACAAATATTGGAATAATCATGATTAGAATAAAATAAACAATATAACCCATGATGGTAT
>NZ_JBALOS010000349.1:867-1161 GCF_036962765.1 Neobacillus drentensis | reverse complement strand
GTAAAATATACTTTCCGGCAGCGTTTAATTCTTCAGGTAAAATTCCACCCTCTCCAGAGTTTAGTGCTGTTCCTGTCTTTTTTGCTGCTTCTGCCAATGAAATCCTTGCTTGTTCACTAAGTGCAATCCCAAATGCCATTGCACTAATCATAAGTGGAATTTTTATTTCCATTGGTTTTTTTGCCTTTGGTCCAATGGTAACGGCAACATCTACGTCTTCCTCACCATCAATGGGAAACGGTGACGTTTGTGCGGGGATAAAAGTAATTGGATCCAAATGCGGCCATTTTTTTG
>NZ_JBALOS010000349.1:421-808 GCF_036962765.1 Neobacillus drentensis | reverse complement strand
TTTGAATGCCCATATGCCGAAGTCCTGGCATCAGTTCGATAATATTTTCTTGATAACTGTCAGTTAGAATGATTTTTCCAGCCTTTTTCACTATTAGTTTCATAATCCAACGCCAACCAACGAGCATGAATATGAACACGACAAATAATAGGGACATCATTGCAAAAGTCAAATAAAATAATATGTTTGCCATAGTCAGTTTTCTCCATTATTACAGAAAATGAGAAAAATTGGATCGATGTGATGAACAATTATGTTTCTATTTCTTTGTTTTCCCAAGGTTTAAACGAAAACGGAATTCCGGCCATTTTGGCGGTCAATTCATCATAAGAAACCAGATCCTTTTTTGATAACTCTTTTAAAGAGCATTTTCCCATTGCTCTTAAT
>NZ_JBALOS010000349.1:0-381 GCF_036962765.1 Neobacillus drentensis | reverse complement strand
GTTAAGAATTTCTCTGCTGATTTTACCCCTTCTTCAATCTTAAATTGATCCTTGAATTTCCCTTGATTCCAAACAACTTGTGTAGGCGGTTCAAACGGCATGGCATTCAATGATTGAGGATGTGAGACGGCAAATAACATAGCGGAGCCTACATATACTGCATCGGCTCCGAGGGCGAGCACTTTTAAAAAATGTCCAGGTACTAGGAGTCCTCCAGAGGCAATTAAACTAATTTTTCCCTTCATGTTTTTCTTTTCTAGATAATTAGCAGCTCTGACAATCGCATGCAGAGTTGGGATTCCAACGTCGTCAGATAAAATAGGCGGGGCACCGAGTGTGGCTGCTTGTCCGCCATCAATGGCAATATAATCAACACCCATA
>NZ_JBALOS010000348.1:0-6173 GCF_036962765.1 Neobacillus drentensis | reverse complement strand
TCTTTTTCTTATTTAAATAAAATAAATGTATTCCGTTTTTTCGGAATGAAATCCCTGTTTCTTTTTCCGGAAAACAGGAATCTTCCGCTTTTTCGGAAAACGCCTTTAAATAGTATTAAAATGATTCAAAACACCATTATCTAAAAAGTGACTGATTTCATCACATACATACTTATTTACCATCTAAGAAAAACTAAGTTATCTATTTGAATTAAAATGCGGTGGTAAAAATGAAAGTGAACAGCGAGGTATCAAATGTTCTGCAAAACAATATACGAATTTTAAATACTATTTTAGGTAATAGTTCTGATTTTCAAGTAAGAGAGATTTCTTTGACAAGTATAGATAAGAAAGCGGCAGTTCTATTCTTCGATGAGATCGCCGATTCCAACGTTGTTCAACGATACGTAATAGAACCCCTAGTATCATACTACATACCCCATTCTAAAACGGATGAGGAACTGCTAGCTTTTATGGAATCAGCTGTCATTCAATCGATAAATATTACACGCGTGGAAGATGTGACACATGCTTCAAATGAGTTGCTGGAAGGCAAAACCCTTGTCATTGTGGAAGGAATAAATACGTTTCTCTCTGCCAATACAGTCAAATGGAACGGACGAAGCATAGAAAGCCCGAAAGGACAACGAGTTGCTAAAGGACCTGATGTCGGTTTCTCCGAAAATAGAAGTACAAACATCTCTCTCGTTCGTCAGATTATTAAAAATCCGAATGTAAGAGTAACCACCAAACAGTATGGAACAAACACCCGTACAGACGTATCGGTTATGTACATTGAAAACATAGTGGATAAACAAGTGCTAGACACAATTTATACACGCCTAAAAAACCTCCAGTTGGATGCAGTGCTGGAAGCAAATTACATTGAAATGGTTCTGACGAAGGAGACCAAGTCCTTTTTTCCACTCATGCTCAATACGGATAGACCTGATGTAGTTGCTGGCGAAATGCTGGAAGGAAAAATCGCAATCTTTGTAGATGGTTCGCCTTTTGTTCTTATTGCTCCTGCGGTTCTTATCCAATTCTTCCAAACACCGGAGGACTATTATCAAGGTAAAACAGGTTTAGTTAATCCGCGATTGATTCGTTTTTTTCTATTTATTTTTTCTATGTACATTCCTGGGATGTATGTAGCGTTTGTAACCTACCATGCAAATTTGTTACCTGTTAAACTGCTAGTGGGTTTTGTGTCACAACGAGAATTGGTACCATTTCCAACCTCGTTAGAAGTAACCGTTTTGACGATTGTGCTAATTGCAATAAACGAAAGCTCCACTCGGTTACCTCAAAACATTGCTATTACGGTGTCCATTTTTGGAGGAATCATTTTGGGGCAGTCTGCAATAGAATCGCAATTAGTAGGAGCTGCTAGCTTAGTTGTAGTTAGTGTTACTTATATTTTCTTAAGTGTTGTCCCTATTAATACACTGAGAATAGCTGCAACAAATATCTCTCTTTGTTTTACTGCCATGGGTGCAGCACTTGGCTTCTACGGAATTGCCTTGTTGTCACTTCTATTATTGCTTCATCTTTGTTCTTTGCGTAGCTTTGGCGTACCTTATTTATCGCCTTTCGCTCCACTCGTTGCTCATGATTTAAAAGACAGCGCTATTCAACTATCACAAGAGGAAATGACAAACGATGAATCTCATTTCACGAACGAAGAAATGATTGAAGAGACAGATAAAGGGTAAAAAGGAGAAACGTATGCTAAGGAAATCAACTATAACCCTCTATCTAGCGATAGGATTAATCATCGCCTTAGTGGTAAGCAAACAAGTACAGGACAACATGTTGGATAAAATTAGCGTTATTTCTGCGATCGGGATTGATAAAAGTAAAAAAGGATACATCGTTACCCTCCAAAAATATAATCCAGCTGCCACCAGCAAAGAAGGAGCAGCTGAACTAGGTGCGTATACGTACAGTGCACACGGACGAACCATTCCTGAAGCAATCGACCGTATTCAAAATAAATTCTCGCGGACAATCTTCTTGGATAGCGTGGAAGTGGCTGTATTAGGGGAATCATTGGTAAAATCCGAAGGAATAAATGCTCTTGCGGATTACTTTTTGCGGGAATCCAATCTTCCTTCCAATATAAGGTGGGTCATATCAATGGGAGTGAAACCAGATAAACTGCTTCAAATCATCATGCCTATTCAAAAAGTTTCGGGAACAAGATTCGAAGAAATGTTGAATCGAAAACGTGAGTCCTGGGGGAATCTCTCGGATATGACTGCCGACAAAATAAAGGGAATGGTATTACAAAATAGGACAGAACTAACCATCCCTTATATTACCAAAATAGGTCGTACTTTAAAGGGAATTTCAAAAAGCAATATAGAAAAGGCGAGTCCAGATATGACAGTAGAGATAGAAGGATTAGCTGTGTTTCAACATCAACGATTTTCATACTGGCTTTCTTCACAGGAAAGCAACCTATATGCGTTAACCCGAACCAAAATACAAGATACCACAATGGTAACGAAGTGCCGTAAACAGTCTGGATATGTGACGTGGAAAGACATGCGAAGCAAATCTGTTATACATTTACTAGATAAAAAGGGAGTTCCATCCTTTCTTCTTCAGGTTCAAATAAAAGCTAAAATGTCGGATGTGTCGTGCAAGATGGACACTTCTACTGTCCAAGCCATTGCCCAATTGGAACACGATGCAGAACATGACCTTCAAAACCAGATTAATCATCTGATAGCAAAAACGCAAAATAAAAAAACCGATATAGATGGATTTGGAGAAACTTTGTATCGAAAACAACCTGATCGGTGGGACCGGGTTAAAAATGATTGGGATTCCGTCTATTCAACCGTACCCATTCGGATAAGAGTACGGGTTGATCTTATAGAGCCAGGAGAATTTTCATCGCAATAAAATTGACTCTGTGCATGGAAAGGACTCGATAGGATGATGGTCAGATTAGCGCCAATTGAAATATTTTCCTTAATGATCAACTTTTTGCTTGGTAGTGCTATTGTCGTAGGATGGAATTTCGAAACGAAACAAGATGTGTGGATCACGATCTTATTATCTTTAGGTTTGGGAGTGGGGATTTTTTATTTCTATATCCTGCTTCACTCTTTGGGAAAATGGGGAAATTTAATTCAACTCTTGGAACTAGGATTTGGAAAGTGGATATCTAAACTACTTGGATTTATTTATTGTCTATACTTTTTATACATCGCCGGAAGAGTGTTGAAAGATTTTTCTTTTTTCATCGGTCAAGTGCTATTTAACAATATCCCTTTTGGGATTATATCTTTCACGTTTCTTTTGGTGGTGTCATATAGTTGTTTCCTTGGCATCGAAGCTACGGCAAGAAGCTCACTGATTTTATTTGCTTTTACATGCGTTATTATTTTGGTATGCATGGTATTTGGATACTTATCTCCTTATTTTAATTTCAGCCATTTAACTCCAGTATTTCGGACGAGCTGGAAGCAGATCATTTCTTCCGTTTTCCCAACCGGATTAACCTTTCCGTATGGTGAGCTCATCGTATTTACCATGGTATTTCCGTATGTAAACGATAGAAAAGCCTTACGAAAATACGGTTGGATTTCTGTGTGTACAACTGGAGTGTTACTACTATTAGCCGGAGAAATGATACTGGGCTTGTTAAGCCCTGAAACAGTCAACTTGTATGTATTTCCTTTTGTAAAGGCTGTCGAGCTAACCGCTGTCTTAGATTTCCTGCCGCACTTAGATGCTTTTGTGGTAATACTCAATCTTATAGGTGGATTTGTAAAAATTTCTATATATATGTACGGCGGGTTAATGATTCTTGCTCAATTGTTTCCAAAGGCAAAGATGAATCGGCAAATTATCGCTGCAACCATCCTAACTTTTTTATTTGCATTTACATTATCTAAAAACATCATTCAACACTTGTTCATTGGATTGAAAGTCGTTCCACTTTATTTGCACCTACCATTACAACTTATCATTCCATTAATCTTAGTGATTAGTTTGAGTATAAAGAAATATATAGTAAAATCATTATAAAAAACGTCACACCCAACATTCCGCACTTAAGTGAAAAAAGGCGTAGATTTTTACTCATATCTTACCTGAGGAGCACCATTTTTTTTCATAGTCGAAAAATAACGTTCTAAAGGAATGCTAAATTGCTGGTTAACTCATTAAAAAAGGAGCACCGCAAGAAAAGGCAGATCTTCAAATCGATCCGCCTTCTATTGGCCCAAATAAATTAAAACGATTGGGCTTATTCTTTTGCACGATTGATTGTATGTTCTTTGATTTCCTATGCTTTTTCGGGCTTGCAGCATGACCTTCAACAAATAATCCTTCAAATGGAGCAGCAAAGCCATCTTATTGATCCTTTTAAGTGTTTCATTCAGCATTTATTAACTTATTATGTAGCTGAGAAGCAGCGAAAAGTGCAGCTTTGTCTTGTAGAACGTCCTCAGGTTGGTTCCCTTCTCCAAGGACATATCCACCAAAATCCATTCCCATAAAATCAAGGATATACTTAAACTGTTGAATCATGGGCAGACCTTTCAGGTATGGATGATCGCCTCCAACAGCAATCACAAATGCTTTTTTGGACGCCATTCTATTTTTGAAGTCAGGAAATTTTGGATCCCTTAATGTTTGAGACCACCTGTCTATAAAGTTTTTCATAGTTCCCGACATACTGTACCAGTAAATGGGAGTAGAAAATATTAAAATGTCATGCGGCAGGATCCGTTCGATGATGGAGTTATACTCATCATTTCTATCCTGAAATCCATCGGGTGAATGACGCATGTCTACAATGGGTTGGATATGATGTTCTTTTAAGTAAATTTTTTCTGAAGCGATTCCTTGAATAACGTGTTCTGTGAGTGTTTCTGTATTGCCATTTGGACGGGTTCCCCCATATATAACTGCTATTGTCATATCTTCTTGCTCCTTTTCTTAAAAATTAAAACTTTTTCAGCTTAAGTACTAATAGTTCTTTTTTTATTATAATCAACTATTATGCATTAATCTCGTTGATCAATTAATCAGATCGTTCAATATGAAATAACATATCCTTACATGAAAAAACCCTTCTCAAACGAGATGGGCTTACTCCTTCTCCGTAATAAACCAACCCTCAGGTTTTTTTTCTATATGAAAAACATCTTCATCGAATTTTTTGCGAAGTGCTTTATATTCCTCATTTTCAATTTTAATCTCTGAAACTCTGATTTGTTTTAGTGTAATTTCGGGCTTTTTGAGTTCAAATATCAAATCTTTAATAAGAAAAAAGGTTCTTTGTCGTTTCATCCTCTCCACTTCCTTCCTTTAATATNNAAAAGAATCCCTACTCATTCAAGAATGGCATATTAAGCTGGAATATGGAAGATTTCTCAATATTAAAAATTCGTGGAGAAAGTAAAACCAATTAATAATCATTCCGTAATTTTTTGAGCAACTGGAAAATTTGACCTCTATGATGGGATTCATGTTCAATCAAATGATACACAACCCACTCAGGTGTGACGTCATATTGTTCAAGTACCCTTGGTTTACGCCAATCCGTTACGTCCATTGAACGAAAGTGGGAAAGAAATACTTCACGAACCTTTTGAAGGCGGTGAAAATGTTCCTCTAAACTTTGTCCCTCAATGTGGGCTAAAGAGCCATCTTCGGACCTGTGTTCTAACGGAAACATCGAGCGTATTTCGGGATCCCATTCGGTAACAAGTACCTCTTCATATAACCAATCTGCCTCGATCAAGGCAATGTGATACAACAACGAGCCAATCGTTTGTCTTTCATCCATTTTGGTATCGAGTATCGTTTGGCTGATACCTGTTAATTCTGTTAAAAGAGTACGGCGTACATCCTCTAAACACCATAGCCATCTGCCAATTTCTTCGTTATATCCTGGTAAGGAAGATACCAGTAACAATCTTCTCCCCATTGAGATCATCCTCCTCTTAATTAAAATACATACATTCTATATAAAAGGATGGTTTCCTTCTTTTAAATAGCTTTTTTCATAAATAATGTTGTTATAACTCAAGTAGAATCATATTTTGTGTAAAATTACTCTCTAATTCTTTGATATTTATCGACTGTTCTCTTCAATGGGCGAATTTGTGAGTTTTATGAGAGAATTTGGGGTATTAATGAGCGAATTC
>NZ_JBALOS010000347.1:0-4203 GCF_036962765.1 Neobacillus drentensis | reverse complement strand
TCATAAATGTAAAGATTTGAATAATACTGAATCTTAGTGAATTTATGAAATAAAAATGATCTTTTTATACAAAGACAATTATTTACTAGTACTTGAGATGTAAACAAATTTTTGGGAGGGATACATTGTGTCAAAATCACCTACATCAACTAAAGAAGTAAACTATGATTTATTTAAGAGAAAAAGAACTTATCTAACTGATGAACATGAGATGTTTAGAACATCTCTACAAAAGTTTCTCGAAAAGGAAGCAGTTCCTTACATTGAGAAATGGGAAGAAGAAAAATATACTCCACGAGAATTCTATGAAAAATTGGGAGCACATGGTTTTCTCTGCCCGCAAATCGAAACGAAATATGGTGGGCTTGAACTAGATTTTGCGTTTAATTTGATCTTAGCTGAAGAGTTATTCCGTGTTGGAGTCGGTACTTTAGCAAGCACGAGCAGTTCTATCATTGTCCCTTATCTAGAAAGATTTGGTAACGAAGAACAAAAGAGCAAGTATCTGCCTAAATGTGTAAGTGGAGAAATTACAGCGGCAGTTGCTATGACGGAACCTAGCATAGGCTCTGATCTCGCCAATATGAGTACATCAGCTGTACGCGATGGGGACCACTATATCCTTAATGGGGAGAAAACCTTTATCTCCAATGGAATCAATGCAGGGCTGTTCTTCGTTGCGGTCAAAACAGATCCAAAAGCGATTCCAGCTCGAAAAGGAATTAGTATCATTATGGTTGAAACTGATACACCGGGATTTTCACGTGGTAAAAAGTTGAAAAAACTAGGTCAGCATTCTACGGATACTGTTGAATTAGTTTTTGATGATGCGCGAGTTCCAGCAGCTAATTTACTTGGTGAGGAAGGCAATGGGTTCTATTACCTGATGGATCGGCTGCAACAGGAGCGCCTCTTAATCGCAAACAGTGCATTAGTTGTTGCTGAAGAGATGCTAAAGTCAACAATTAGCTACGTAAAAGAAAGACAAGCATTTGGAAAGCCGATTAGTTCATTTCAAAATACTCAATTTGAGATTGCTGAAATGGCAACCGAATTAACAATGGCGCAAACATTCATTGACGATTTAGCAAATAAACATTTGAACGGCGAAAATATCGTAACACAGATATCTATGGCTAAATGGTTCATAACAGATATGGCAAGACGGATGTCTGCACGGTGCTTACAGCTTTATGGCGGATACGGTTTTATGGAAGAATATCCGATTGCACGTCGCTACCGTGATGTTGCAGTCATGCCAATATATGGTGGTACAACGGAAATTATGAAAAATATTATTGCTAAAAACATTGGTTTGTAAGTAGAACTTTCATATTTTCCTATAAGAAATGAAAGTTTGCTCCATTAAAATTTGAAGCGAAACGGACCACTAAATAAAAAAACGGTACAAGCCAGACTGGCCGTTTTGAGTAACGTGAAATTCGGAAAATTAATTCGGAGCACGGTGCTTAAAGCGGTCTTTTTATCTAATCATTATTTTAGATTAGTAGGGTATTACAAAAAAGCATATATACTTGGATTTTATCTATAATCAAATTAACAGTAAGGGATGACAGGAAATGAAATTTGAAACGAAGATTGGGATGTCTAAAACAGATGCGATTTATGTTCATGGCTATAATTTGACGGAAGATTTAATAGGTAAAATAACACTGGCAGATATGGCGTTATTAGGTGCTCTTCATCGTCGACCTACTGAAGAAGAGTCTAAAATGCTCAATGCCTGTATGGTGGCTATTTGTGAACATGGCTTTACCCCAAGCTCCGTTGCCGCCCGGTTAACATATTTAGGGGCACCAGAGGCAGTACAAGCAGCAGTAGCAGCTGGTTTATTGGGAGCAGGTTCCGTTTACCTTGGGGCGATGGAAAATACGGCACAAATGCTTCAAGAAGGCTGGGAAAAATATGGCCATAATCATGATGCTGCCTTCGTCGCAGCCAGTATTTTAGAAGAACGAAAAGCAAAAAAATTACAAGTGATTGGATTTGGGCATCCAATCCATAAGCCAGTTGATCCGCGTACACCTAAGTTATTTGCTTTAGCCGAAGAATTAGGATTTAGCGGGAAAAACATTATTTTAATGAAAGAAATTCACCGCCAAATGAATGAACAAAAGGGAAAGCAAATTACTTTGAATGCTGCTGGGGCTATCGGGGCAATTCTCTCGGATATGAATTTGCATTTCAGTATTGTAAGAGCATTCGCAGTCGCAGCACGTGCAGTTGGATTAATTGGTCATATTGTTGAAGAAATGGAGGCGGGAAGAAAAGACAGTATGGGTCAGAAGCTTTTTGATCATATTGAAGAAAATACGATATACACAAATGATTGTCTAGTGAAATAAAAGGACATAGCTTATCTACTTTTACACTNNAAGGTGATAGGTATGCAATTAGAAGATTATCTAAAAATAAACCATCCAAATGTTTTGAAAGAGTATAAGCGTTTTGTACGAGGTTTTGTTCCTTCAATTGGTTCTGAATTAATTTATTTAGTAGATGATGCTAATGGTAGCTCTGGACAGTCTATGGTGGTAACGGGGTACAGTGCTTTAGGATGTGGTATGGATGTATTCATAGAGCTGAAAAATCAATCGAGCGGTAATTTTAGTTTATGTTCTATTAAAAAATGGCCTGCACAGGTCAAAGTTAAAAAAGGAGAATTAATTGCAATTGATCAGGTTAAAATTAATGATTCATTATGATGGGAAACTTACAACTGGACAATAGAAATAAATCCTTTTTGACAGGCTGTTAAAATGATATTTCAACGGTCTAGTTTTTACCTAGCTTTTGAGAATGGTAGAAATTAGGCCGCGATTATTTTTGGGATAAGTGGTTCCCGAAGATCATTTTGATCGTTAGTTTAATTATGGAACTTTATGTAACAAATGTGATTATACAATGCGGTTAATCTTTGTAATAGTAAGAAAATAAAATAATTCGATAGGGGGTATAGATCATGAAAGCTGCAAAATTTTATAGTGCGTTAAATATACAAATTGAAGAAGTTCAACAATCGAAAATAGACGATGGAATAGTAAAAATCGCGGTAGAATGGGCTGGAATTTGTGGAAGTGATATGCATGAGTTCTTGGCTGGCCCTTTTTTTGCTAAATCAAAAGTAACTTTAGGACATGAATTTTCTGGTACTGTCGTAGAGATTGGAGCGGGAGTAACAAAAGTTTCGGTTGGTGACCGAGTTGTAGTGGAACCTTTTTATAGCTGTGGTGATTGTGATGCTTGTACAGAAGGATTATACAATTTGTGTAAAAAAGTAGAGTGCTATGGGTTTTCTGATGATGGTGGTTTTGCTGAATTTGTTACGGTGCGTGAATCTAGGATTTATAAGATTCCAGATGAATTAGGCTTTGAGGTAGCAGCACTAGTTGAGCCTACAGCAGTTGCACTTCATGCAGTTCGAAAAAGTCAATTAAAAAGCGGAGACAGTTGTGCAATATATGGAGCTGGACCAATCGGACTTTTATTAGTTCAGGTAGCAAAAGTGATAGGCGCAAAAGAAATAATCGTAGTGGAATTGTCAGAAGAACGCCGTAAAAAAGCACTTGAAATTGGGGCCACACACGTTATTAATCCTGAAAATGAAAAACCAGTTAAAGAGATAAATAAGATTGTACGTGGGGGAGTCCATGTCGCATTTGACGCTGCAGGTGCAGAATCATCTTTCATAGCTGCCTTAGCAAGTTTAAGACATACCGGCGAACTTATGATCGTTTCGCTTTGGGAGAAAAATGTTTCATTCTCTCCGAATATGCTAGTGATTGGAGAAAGGAAAATTAATTCATCTTTAGGATATCGCCATAATTTCCAAGAAGTCATCCATTTATTAGCTAGTGGAAAAATTGATGGTTCTAAATTAATTACAAATAAAATTTATATAGATGATATTGTAAAAAAAGGATTTGAGAAACTGAAAAACGATAAAACACAATGCAAGATCTTAGTAACCCCAAAAGAAAGTAATATTTAATACTTGATTACATTAGTATTCAGAATTGCCTAACCATTAAAAATGCCAAAATCATAGGAGGAACTTATGAATATCGTTGAAAAAATAAAATCCCCATACTTGGGCGGAAAAGTAGAAACTGCAACATTGCCAAATGGAGCTATAGCTAATAAAAATTTAGCGATAGGGGGTTCTAAAGAGCCCCAAATCCT
>NZ_JBALOS010000346.1:0-8817 GCF_036962765.1 Neobacillus drentensis | reverse complement strand
ATCCTTACTTTTTATTTACGGATTTTTTCTTTAATTATTCTTTAATTAAAAATAACAAATTCATAGTGATAATGTCAATTTAATTTTCTAAAAATTCTTACTTTTATACGTATCTTATTTTTAACACACTATATCATATTTTTTAGAACTGCTTGTACTTCCATTAACAGAAAATTAGAACTTATTAAAAAATATATAGTTTACATTCTATTAAAATAATAATTCTACTGCTCCAATTACCATCGTAGAAAAAGGCTGTCTACATTACTTACAACAGCCTTAATGAAAAAATTCGAAGGGATCTACCATATTCAGAATCAATTTGTCTTATTGATCGGCATCCTAAACTCTGATTCAGAAAGCGTAAGATCTAAGTTAATGATTCCCTGCAGAATCAAATTCCCTGCTTTTTCAATATCATCGGGATGGCTATACTCGTCTGGACAATGACTTTTCCCCTTTATACTTTTAACAAAGACCATAGCCGACTTCGTAATGCTTGCCATATGGGCTGCATCATGGACAGCCATACTAGGTAAAATTAAGTAGGGCTCATTCATTTCGCTAGCCGTGTTTACAAGACAAGTAACAATCTCGTGATCTAATACCTCAGGTTTTTGATCTAGAAACACTTCCTGTTGAATGGTCACTTGTCTTCTTGTGGCAATTTCCTGCCAAACCGCTTTGATTGCCTCAACTGCCTGATAGATCGAGTCTGATGTTTCGGCTCTTACTTCCAAGATAAAATCAATTTGACCTGGAATAATATTGGCAGCATTCGGATTGACAGTTAACTTTCCGACAGTACCGACTACATCTCCCCGGTTCGCACAGTATCTTTCCACTTCAAGAATCATTTCTGAGGCAGCAGTCAGCGCATCTTTTCGATCCCTCATCATTGTTGTACCTGAGTGATTTGACTCGCCTATCACTTTGACAATACAGCGGTACGTCCCGACAACACTGTTAATCACTGCCATCGGTATATTTGCATTTTCTAAGCGCTGTCCCTGCTCTATATGAAGTTCAATAAAAGCTTTTTTATCACGATGCATATCTTTCATCACTGAGAATTTATCCAGGCCACCACTAACCTTTATTAATTCATCACTAAGACGGGCCCCTTTTAAATCGTGTACGTCTTGCACCATTTCCGCTGTTAAACGGCCAACGAATGAACGGCTGCCGAACGTGGATAAATTAAAATCATTTGATTCCTCTGCAGTGAAGGAGACAATTTCGATATCATGATCTAGGCGAATATTCGATTCTATTAATCTTTTAACAATTTCTTTCGCCATTAATACTCCTAATGGCCCATCGTATTTCCCTCCATTCGGAACAGAATCCAAATGAGAGCCTATTACAATGCTTCCCCTTTTTTTTCCCGTACCTTCATATTTCCCCCAAATGTTTGCAGCACCATCAATGGTCACATCTAGCCCCATTTCCATTATTTCTTCAATAAATAATTGACGAACTTCATAATCTGCTGGAGAAAAACTAGGCCTAGTTACACCTCCATGTTCATTTTTCCCGTAGGCCCCATATTTCTCGATATCCCTTAATAATCGATTTACATTGATTCTCAAAATTTCCCCCTCTTTCCTGTCATCTATTTCAGTTCCAGTTAGTAACCATATAAATAAATCGAAGCAACAATGTGGAATAAATCCAGCATTGTTGCTCCAAGAATTAGTATTGTTCCTCTCCTATTCTTCCATTAATTACTAGAAACTGGCTCAGACTTAATAAGACCTGCTGCTTTTCGCACTAAATCACGCTGTGGCTCCATATCAAAGTTGCTAAATACGGCCATTTGTTGAGCAAAAGGAGGACTTTGTGCAAATAATTCAAAAGTAGTTTTGTGTCCTGCATAAGAGGAATTTAACAAATCTCTCGCGAAATATAATAATTTCCCTCGATCTTCAGGGGTCCACTCACCAACAGAATAATATTGGTCGAAATACTGCTTAATTTCAGGATCTGCCATTGTTGTAGAATCAGGAGTCACCGCTAATTGGCCGCCAACGAGTTCTCTAGTTAAATGGGCCATAGCTGGGAAATTAGATAATGCAAAGACTCGACCGGTATACAAAAGTGACGGATTTGGCATCATTAAACCGCCGGGGCTTCTTTTCGCATCAGCTACGGCTGCAGTTAAATGGGCATTGATTCCTTCACGATAATTGATCAACTCAGAGATTTTTTCTTTAACAGCTTGGAGATGGGTTAAACCTGTTTGCTCAACATTTAGTAGTGCTGTACCAATTAAATAATCAGCTCTGCGTAACATTCTTAGGGTGTAATTAAAGGCAGAATAACGGTGTAGAGTAGAACGAATATAAGCGGCAGAATCTAGGGAGCGGTGGAAAAGGACATTTTCCCATGGAATAAGGACATGATCAAAAATTAGCAGGGTATCAATTTCTTCAAATTTTGTGGCAATAGGATAATCTTGTGGATTTCGGTCTGTTCCTAGTGATGTTCTGCAAATATGCTTTAATCCTGGTGCACCCATATCGCAAATGAATCCGCAGGCGAACGGTGCCATCTTTTCTGACCCAGCATTCCAGTCTAGTATGGTTGGCTTTACAAAGGCCTGGTGCGCATAGGCAGCAGCTGTTTCAAACTTTGCTCCTTTTACAACGATTCCTTGGTCATTTTCCTCGACCACATGGAGAAGGGTTCCTCCATCTTTCCCACTAAACAATTTGCTTCGATCACCTTTTGGATCTGTATTCGCTGAGACATGAAATAAGTCTTCTCGCGCGACACGGTCAATATGATACCTGATATTTTTCGCGTAGGTTGGATCAATTTCATTTAATTTATCTTGTGCGTCATATAAGGACCACATTTCACCAATTGTTTCATCACCAACCCGATAAACTACCCCGCCAAGATCGTCTAGTACCGTCTCGACATGTTTGCGAATAGCAGATAGATCCTCTTTTGTTTCGGGCATTTTATAAGCCCGTGAAACAACTTCGCCATCAGGCAGTGTGGCTGTTAAGGTATCAGCATGTTTTGCTTCATGTGCCATATCATACATACGAGCCTTAACATCAATGATTGGCTTAAAGGATGGGTGTTCGGCAACATTCTTTACCTTTTCCCCATCAATATAAACTTCTCGTCCATCATTCAGGGACTCCCGATATTGCTTACCTGTCATTAATGCCATTCCATTACCTCCCATTTCATACATTTCACTTACAAATCAAATGATTGTTATTTTGCTTCTTCAAATTTTCCAAACTTTCCACGGTAGTAAACTAAAGGCTCTCCATCCGCTGCATAAGCTGTTTGCACCCTGCCCAAAAAGACGGAATGAGTACCACCTGTTACTTCTTCAACAACCCGGCACTCGAGTGTAGCAAGTGATTGACCTAAAACTGGATTGCCTAACTCGCCATATGAAAAGTCAGTCCCAGCAAATTTATCCGAATTAGCCCTTGCAAATTTTAATGCTAACTCTTTTTGGGTTTCATTGACGATATTTACCGTAAAGGACTCTGCAGCTGAGATTGCATGACAAGTTCCCGTGTTTTTATTCACGCAAACTAGCAGCATTGGTGGGTCAACAGAAACAGAACAGACCGCACTTGCCGTGATCCCAAAATCAACCCCATTATTTCTAACGGTTATGATCGTTACGCCACTAGCAAAGTGGCCAATAACCTGTTTAAATTGTTCTTGGTCAACCAACGGGAATAAATCATGGTTCTGGTTCGATTTATTCATTCATAACACCCCTAGTCATTTGATTTACGGAATATTTCTTAATATGTTCCTTAAATAGACTATACAACCCGTTAAAACGATTGTCAACAGAATTTTCTAAAAATTCACTACAATCAACTTGAAGATGTTAATATGAAATTGGTTAAACTCTTAAAATATGAAAACTTTTTTACGAAGGGTTTTATTATGGTTATAATGAAATAACCATAACAATTAGGAGGGGAATTTTTGAAACCAAGAGCCGGAATCATCGGACCAAATGACTCTGTCCAACTAATTACTGAAATAGCCAATGAATATCGTGACCGGCTGCAGCCTGTACCATATATTTATCAGTTACCCGAAGAAGCAACAAATATCGTTTTAAACAATCAAGACGTAATTGATCTATGGATCCTTGCTGGGCCTGCCCTTTTTAATCCGTTTCAAAAGAGCGCAGTAAAACAACCATTTTTTTTACTTCAATTAGATGGTGCTAGCTTAACCAAGACCTTAGTTGACATTGGTTATAATGATCAAAGAAGTTTAGAACGAATAAGTATTGATACATTGTCCGAAAGAGACGTTTATGAAACCTATCGTGACCTTGGTATACCCAGTGACCAGATTTATGTTCATGAGTATACCAATGAAACTCCTCTTGAGAATCTACTAGCTTTTCATCAAAAACTTATTCAAGATGGAAAAGTGGATATTAGTATAACAAGCTTACGTTCTATCTATGATCAGTTGAGTTCACAAAATATAACAACCTATTGGGTTGCACCGACTAGAAGTAACATTCGTAGAACATTGTCATCTGCTGTCCAACAATGGGAAACGATTCATTTTAAACAGTCACAAATTGCAGCTATCCTTGTGAAGGTGCAAGGAATGGAAAAAAAAGCTGATCATAATATGGTTTCATATGATATTCATCGCTTAAGTTTAGAGATACAGGCAGCTATTTTAAATTTTGCTGAATCCATTTCGGGATCTTTTGTAACGATTGGAATCGGAATCTTTGTTATTTTTTCAACCAGGGGTTCTTTAGAAGAACCGGAGAATTCGGTTACCTCACTTTTGGAAAGATTGGCGTTAATAGCAGATTTACCATCCAACATTGGAATTGGCTACGGTGATACTGCCCTCACAGCAGAAGAAAATGCTAGGCTTGCGCTAAACCATGCTCAAAATTATGATTCTTTTTGTGCTTTCTTGGTGGATCATAATGGAACAATCGAAGGTCCATTAAAAGAACAAGAAACCATCTCCTTTCAATATCGGACAGAAAATAAGGAAATAAGTGAAAAACTTAAACATAGCGGAATAACGATTACAACGTTTAATAAAATATTATCGGTTCAGAATAGAATGGGAAATGGTTCAATTACTTCAACCCAAGTAGCCGAATGGCTAAAAATGACCCCAAGAAATGCTCGTCGTATCCTTACAGGTTTAGTTGAAGAAGGTATGGCAGAAATTATTGGTGATGAGGCACCTTCCTCCAAGGGACGCCCGAGGAAAATCTATCGAGTCTCCAATACTTCCGAATTGACTAATAAGTAGGAATAACAAAGGAATCTGCCTATATAATGCAAGAAGTAAAGGCGCTATCGACTTAGAGATAGTGCCTTTGTGATATTCTTCCGAATTCTGACTTGTCGAACGCAGTTCTCTATTCCCTACAAGCATATTACTTATACATTTCATCAAAATTGGCTACAATTCTAATAGAAATGGAGGAAAAAGAACATGGTACGATTTCTCGCGATTATCTCATTTATTATTTTATTTAAATTTTCACTACCTGTTATTTCCAAGCAATTGGAAAAAAATGATTTCAACCAAAAGATTGATTCTATTCAATCTGAAATAAATGTAAAAGATAACCCTGAAATATTAGAAACACTGAACAGTTTTTATGAAAAAGTTCAACAATTAGTGAAACAGATTGGAGCACAAGTGGGAGATCTCCCACTTCCTAAACAAAATCCACAACAGCAGGAAAAAGAGACAGAAAAAGTTGAGTTAACGATCCCTACTGAACAAGTATTCTCGATTCATAATGTTGAAATTGGCAATCTAAAAGAAGATATTGAACATAATTTAGGCAAGGCAAATCGTTCATCCCTTAATGAATATGGGACTGATTGGAATACCTATCATCAAGATTATCATGATTTCTTTATGGTTATGTATGACGAAAACAACAAAGTTGCTGGAATATATACGAATCAGGATTTAATTTCCTCAACGAACGGAATCAAGCTTGGAAGTTCGAAGAAAACTGTACGGGAAAAACTGGGGGAGCCATTAACCAAAATTCAAAAAGGATTCACTGTGTATCAACTAGAGGAAAATAGCGACAATGATTTGTTCCTGGTCGATGGGACGTATGTAACTGTCTTTTATGATAAACATAAAAAGAATACAGTTACGGCCATGCAGTTGGTGGGCAAAGATTTTGAAGAGGAGAAAACAGACTTTTACACGAAAGGAAATGCATCTTTAAAAGAAGGTTTTGAATATCAGTTATTTGATTTGACCAATGCGGCACGGGTCAATCATAAACTTCCAGTCCTGACATGNNACATAGCACTGATATGGCTGTCCATCAGTTCTTTGATCATACCAACTTGAAAGGCCAATCCCCGTTTGACCGGATGAAAGCAGATGATATTAGTTTTCATTTGGCAGGTGAGAACCTTGCATATGGACAATTTAGCAGCATTTTTGCCCATGAAGGTTTAATGAATTCACTTGGGCATCGGGAAAATATCTTGCGGGCGGGTTATGAGTATTTAGGTGTCGGTGTCGCTTTTAATAATGAATCACAGCCCTACTATACGGAAAACTTCTTTGCAAAGTAGATATACGCACAAAACCTTCCTCTACCTAAAGGAAGGTTTTTTCGTTTTTTTCGTTAAGACTCCCTGGCAGAAATAACTGTCATTAATTCATCAGTCGAATAGAAATCCTTTACGCCAGGTTTGTTTTGAAGATAAAGATAGATTTCTTCATTCGTATACATTGTTTTTAAGCCTTTAATAATGGTTGCTAAATAGTTATGGGAAGGCTTCGTAATTTCCACTTCAGCCTGATTCCACGGAGCAGTGAAGGTGAAAATAGGGTATCCATTGTCTTCACCAAGATAAATAATATTTCCATACCAAGAACTGTCTCTAAATATTTTTGAACCAGTCTTTTTTACTTCGTTTAAATCAATCTTGAAAAAATCTCCGCTGTTCTCTTGTTGGACCACATCTAAAAACTGTTCGATCGTGATTAAATATTTTTTGCTATAGGTTACAGTATCCTTTTTGTGGTTTAATCCAATAAAGGCCACTCCTTGTGTTTGCCACCCTGCTGCCTCTTTTGCAAAGTAAAGCGGATAATTGATTGTAAAAGAAGATTCCGCAATTGGCAGTGAAGAATCTTTACAGCCTGTCTCCACCCTTGTGGACCCCGCTGGACTCCCGCCCTTGATATAGCACAAAAATCGATCCTTATTAAGATTTGAACCATAACTCGCATACCACACATACTGATTGTTCTCACTCACGACTACCACCAACTCTTTTCTGAATATTAAAACAACAATACTTTATCTTACTTTTTTTGTAAATCTTTTCTATTCAGGTGCTTGGTTGTTCATCCAATAGGGACAAGGACTTCCCAATCGACTCAGGAATGACGAATGTATTCGGATCCGTGTCATATGGAGTATCACCGATATTGATAATAATCAGTGGAGTGCTTTTCCTTCTATATTGAGGGAATGTTGAAAATGGTGTGACCTTAAGACTCGTCCCTAACACCAATAGACAATCTGCCGCCTCAATCATATGTAAAATCCTATCAAATCCTTCCACCGTAAACCACTCGCCTGTATCACCGAATAAAACAACATCCGGTTTTATGAAACGTTCTCTCTTTTGGCGGGTGTCACAATGGTCACAGATATAAAATTCATTAATGGTCTGAAAACGATTTATCATTTCTTCGGTCTTGTAACTTTTATCGCAATGTAAGCATGAGGCTGTTTTCATTGTTCCATGAAATTCAATCACGTTTTTACTGCCTGCTTTTTGATGGAGTCCATCAATATTTTGGGTAATAATATGAGAAACTTTCCCTTCTCTTTCCCACTTTGCCAGGATCTCATGCCCTGAATTTGGCACAGCGTCCGGATGATAAAGATTTTGGAGTGCAAAATGGTAGAACTCCCTTGGATTCTGATAAAAATAATCAAGGGAAAGGATATATTCAGGTGCCATTTGGTAAACGCCAGTCCTTGAACGAAAGTCTTTAATACCCGATTCGGTACTAATTCCGGCCCCAGATAGCACAACGACGTTCTCTGCATTTATGATAAGGTTTTTACAAGTTTCGAACAGTTTCATATCCATTGATATTTCTCCTTTTAAAAGCTATTCTCAGCATAATCAGTGCTTCAATTTTACATCATTCTAACATACCCATGATATTGACCTAGAATAAATTAGCCTGCTTGGAAAAAACTAAGATAAATGAGCCAAGGGGATTAATAGATGCAAACAAATGATCCGATTACACCGATTAATTTAAACCCAATAAATTTATGCCCTAGCGCTAAATTGACAGCTCCAGAAATGGGGAAACTTTGGGCTACTTATGTAGGTAACAGTATGTCTAATCAAATCTTAAAATACTATCTGCAACACTGTGAAGATGATCTTATCAGAACTTTGTTGGAAAATGCTTATAATTTAACCGTAGATTTCATGAAGAAAATCGAGGAAATACTAAAAAAAGATCATTTTCCTATTCCGATTGGATTTACAGATGAGGATGTTAACCTAGGCGCTCCAAGATTATTCGAGGACGAATTCTATGTCCATTATTTAAAGTATTTAGCAAAGGCAGGACTTAGCATCTATAGTGTCGCGATTCCTGTCGTGTTAAGAAAGGATATCAGAGATTTTTTTATTTATTGTAATTCCTGTACTATCACCTTACTAAGTCAGATTAATGACATACTAATGGTCAGAGGATATATCATAAAACCTCCAGTTCTTCCTGTACCTGAAAACATAGATTTTATAAAAA
>NZ_JBALOS010000345.1:0-3318 GCF_036962765.1 Neobacillus drentensis | reverse complement strand
TGAGATGTCTGAATCCTTGGAGAAATAATAAAGTAGTCCAAAAAAACTTAAGATCATAATGAGCATAGAAAGCACTAATATTTGGAGCAAGTGCCACCTTTTCCAGTTTTTAAATATGTTAGTTACATTCACTTTAAATCCCAAATGAAAACACCCTTTATCACTAATCTACAACAGGTATAAATTTCGAATATCAGTTCGTTTTTATGACATGTTATCCTGAAGTTAAATACATTGATTAGTATTCCAAAAAAAAGAAAAAAGATGGGCACAATCCCCACCTTTTCCAAATCATTTATTCATTTTTGGTTAATTCTTTAAACCGATGTTTGGAAACCTTTTCATCAATACTGCTAAAAATCCGATAATTTTCCTCATCCAATATCCGAAAATGCTTACTAAGAATATTTTGCTGCAAAATATATCCGTTCTTTTTTGATACAACCCTCCACCATATCCGGCCGCCTAATGTTTTGGATTTTCGAATATCTATTCCTTCGCGGGCAACCGTTTCTAACACCTCGAGCGGTTCATTTCCAAATAAAAATTGGACGGTTTCAGTTTCACGAAATAATGCACAAATCGAAACCACAGTAGACCAATTGGCAAGAACTCTACCCTTCTCAATTTGAACAAGTGTTTTCTTTGAGACGCCAATAATATCAGCCATTTTATCCTGGGTATAACCGACTTCAGTTCGTATTAGGCGAAGCTTTTCAGAAACCTGCATTATAATTTCATCTCTGGTCACGTTAAGCCCTTCCTTCAATTGCAACTAGTGTAATTTTACACCAATTTGTTGAATCATTCAAATTCTAGCATCAAAAAACTGCTACTTTAAAGGATGGATCTGTTAAACTTGCCTGTTGATTTCCGCTCCAATCAACAGGGGGCCAAAATCAACAATAAGCTTTAACATAGCCTTAAAGATAGCAGTTTTTTTATTAATGTAATTTACGCGGTACTCCGCATTTACTTGAACATGTATCTTTCAAATCACACGCTCCGCATTTTCCCTGTTTCGATTTATTAATAAATTTGACGAAAGCCCATGTCGCGTATCCAAAGATCGCGGCTCCGATGATAATATTGGCAATCATTTGCTCCACCTCTTTTTAGAATTATACAAGTCCAAACAATTTGCCGCCCTGATAGATTACCAAGGATAGAATATAAGCAATCGCAAATGCATAAATCATTGAAAAAGCTGTCCATTTCTTTGAATTTGTTTCTTTATAAATTGTTGCTACCGTTGCCAGGCATGGGATATATAATAATATGAAAACCATGAAACTATAGGCAGCAAGTGGAGTATAATAGTCAGCTAATAATCCCTGTAAACTTGCATCACTCGGAACAAAATAGATGATATTCATCGTAGAAATTATGGCCTCTTTTGCCAAGAACCCCGTAATTAACGAGGCTGATGCCTGCCATGTTCCAAATCCAATTGGATCCAAAATGGGCGCTATTACATTTCCAATTGAGGCTAAATAACTTTCATCCATATCAACCTTTAAACCATGGGGACCTGCATAAGATAATAACCAGATAAAGACAGAACCTGCAAAAATAAATGTTCCAGCTTTTCTAACAAAACCTTTTCCTTTATCCCATGTACTCCTCCACAATGATTGAAATTGAGGGAGCCGGTAAGGAGGCAGTTCTATAACGAATAATGAAGTTTCTGATTTTAATAAAGTAGTCGAAAAGATTTTTGCTAAGACTAACGCAACCACAATCCCCAGTACATATAAACTTAGAACAACTAAAGCCTTATTTCCTGCAAAAAATGCTCCAACAAATAATGCATAAACTGGTAATCGCGCCGAGCAGGACATTAACGGCGTTAGCAATATGGTTACCAGCCTTTCTCTTGGTGTTTCGATTGTTCTCGCTGCCATAATTCCTGGTACATTGCAGCCAAAGCCAATCATCATGGGAATAAACGCCTTCCCGTTTAACCCCACAGACTCCATAATTCGGTCCATGACCAAAGCTACTCGGGCCATATAACCGGAATCTTCTAATAAAGAAATAAAGAAAAATAGGATGAAAATTTGCGGGACAAATACGAGTACGCCGCCTACCCCTGCCACTAAACCGTCAATAATCAATGCATGTATAAAACTAGAAGCATGAATCGCAGTTAAAGCCGCTTCAAATCCTGTTGTCACCGGTCCAGTTAATAATCCGTCCAAAAGATCAGATAATGGGGTTCCAAGCCAATCAAAAGTCAGCATAAACATGACATACATAAGCAGCAAGAAGATAGGCATGCCTAAAAAGCGGTTCGTAACGATACTGTCAATTTTTTCAGAAAGTGGTATATCCGAATTACTTTTCCTAGCAACCTCTGCAACTATTTTCTCTATTACTTCTTTTCTTTTTTGATAGATATAGATTGCTAATGATTTAACGTTATAATGTTTTTGGATAGTTGACTCTAAATAAGCCGTTAGATCATTAAGCTTTTGATTATCAACAATAGTCTTAAGGTAGTCTCTAACGTATTCATTTCCTTCAAATAATTGAATGGTTAGAAATCGTGGAGAAAGACCTGTTTTCCCATTAATCTCAGTAGATAATGCTACAATGGCTTCCTCGACTTCTTTTCCATAGTTAACAAGATTCTTTTTTAGAGGCTGGGTTGATGGAGTAGAGATGACATCTACTAATTTATCACAACCCTTACCACTTCTTGCCACGACAGGAACAACTGGCACTCCGAGCTGTTTTGAAAGCTTAGAAACATCTATTTGGATCCCGCGCTTATTTGCTACATCGACCATATTAAGTCCAATTAGTGCTGGCTTTTCAAACTCTAGCAATTGCAATGTCAGGTGTAAATTTCGATCTAATTGTGAGGCATCCAATATATTTAGTAAGCGGTCAACGGATTCATTCAAAAAGAAGGAAGTAACTACTCCTTCATCCTTTGACAGCGGATTAAGTGTATACACACCTGGTAAATCAATTAAATGACCAATATTATTTTTAAAGACGCCAACTTTCTTTTCAACGGTTACACCGCTCCAGTTACCAACATACTCATAGGAACCTGTTAGATTATTAAACAATGAAGTTTTCCCTGTATTGGGATTTCCAATTAGAGCGATTTCCATTATATTCTCTCCACTTCAATTCGAACTGCTTCCCTGCGGCGAATACCTACACATTGTCCACATGATTCAATCATCACAGGTCCCCCAAACGGCATCACACATTTCACACATACTTCTGAGCCTTCAGAAATTCCCAAGTCAAGTAAGCGTCTTTGTACCAGGTGACCCACATGGGAAATATTAATAATTTTTC
>NZ_JBALOS010000344.1:0-5305 GCF_036962765.1 Neobacillus drentensis | reverse complement strand
ATTAAGTCGGTATTTGAAGGAGACTTGTATTCTGAAAATTTATAGGTACGGATAACCCAATTGAAAAATATCCTAATAGTTTGAATAATTAGTAATGCAAAATAATTTTTAATGAATAGTTTTTTAGAATATGAAACTACTAGTATATTATAATCATTTCTTAATCGTTCATTGAAGGATTTATTTTGTTAACTAGAATATCTGGAGGATGAATATGCGGAAAAAGGCAGAGAAAAAGTTTTTAAACAGCTTTACAGTTTTAGCATTATCATCAAGTTTTATATTGGGCTCACTTGGGCAAGTAACCAATAACACAATAGCAGCCAGTCCAAGTAAGGTAGAAGATATTCTAGCAAATTTAACATCAGAACAAAGAGCAGCTCTTAATCAGCTTTCAACAAATGAAGAGACAGGACTTCAAATTTCTTCTGATATTAATTTAAACTCTTCAAACCAAACAAATGTCATTGTTGAGTTTGCAAATAAACCTGCTAAAGTCGCTCAAATTGAAGCGAGTGTAGATGGCCAGCAATTAACAGAGGCTGAAGCAGCAAAATTAGTCGATCAGGATCACGTGACATTTTCAAAAGATTTAGGACAAGTATTAACTGATCAAAATAGTAAAAAAATAGACTATAAGATTAATCGTTCATATAAACATGCATTTAATGGTGTTTCAATGACTCTACCAGCAAACCAAATTGAAAAACTATTAAAATCAAAAGCTGTAAAGAAAGTTTGGAGTAACGAAATATTTACGATTGATCCGCCTGCTCAAGTGAAAGAGAGTGAGCCAAAAAAAGCTGATGAATTTAATATTGCAAACTATACACCATATGATGGATTAGGCCGTTTACATGCAGAAGGATTTACTGGAAAAGGGATAAAAGTAGGGATTTTAGATACTGGTATTGATTATAACCATCCAGATTTAAAGGATGCGTTTAAAGGCGGATATGATTTCGTTGATAATGACAATGATCCGATGGAAACTACATATGCAGATTGGAAAAAATCAGGACAATCAGAATTCATTAGTGGTAGTGCATATTATACTGAGCATGGTACACATGTAGCGGGTATCATTGGTGGTCATGGTAAAGCAAATAGTGAATATAAAACTGTTGGTGCGGCACCGGAATCAGATATTTATTCTTACCGTGTACTTGGTCCATATGGTAGTGGAACAACTGATGCAATCATAGCCGGAATTGATCGTGCAGTAAAAGATGGTATGAATGTTATTAATATGTCTCTAGGAGCAACATTAAATGACCCTCTATTTGTAACTTCCATTGCGGTAAACAACGCAGTTTTAAGTGGAGTTACTACTGTCATTGCGGCAGGAAATAGTGGAGATCAAATGTATACTGTAGGTGCGCCTGGAGCTGCAGCGTTAGCTTTAACGGTAGGAGCGTCATCTATCGCACTTGATATTTATCAATATGCAGGTGTACAAGATGGTAAAAACTATTCTTTAAGACAATTAGCAAGAAATTATAAAGACGATTTAACAACATTAAAAGGTAAAACTTATCAGCTTGTTGATGTCGGACTAGCTAACCCTTGGGACTTTACTGGAAAAGATCTAAACGGTAAGATTGCATTCATTAAACGTGGATCAATTGCATTAATTGATAAAATCAAAAATGCAAAAGCAGCTGGCGCTGCTGGCGTATTAATGTATAACGATGAAACAAATAAAGCTGAAGGTGCAATTCAAGCATTCCTTGGTGAATCAGTCGATGCAATCCCTGCATTCTCAGTATCAAATGATGAAGGTAATACAATCGCAGCTGCAATTAAAGCTGGTAAAACGGATTTCACATTTGGCGATTTCACGAAGTTAAAAACAGCTTCCGATGAACTAGCACAATTTAGTTCAAGAGGTCCATCTCGAGTGAACTATGATATTAAACCAGAAGTAACAGCACCTGGTGTGTCAATTCTTTCAACTGTTCCATTTTATGTAAACGATAAAACAGTTGATGGATCAAAACCAGAGGATTACAAGTATGCGTATGAACGCTTATCAGGTACTTCAATGGCGACGCCGTATGTAGCAGGAGTATCTGCTTTATTACTTCAATCAAATAAAGATTTAAAACCGGAAGATATCAAATCAATTTTAATGAATACAGCAGATCCACTATCAAAGGCTTATAGTGTATTTGAAGCAGGAAGTGGTAGAGTAGATGCATATGAAGCAATCCACTCAAATGTTGAATTAGAAGTAGTAGATAAAACGCCAACAATCATTAATGGAAAACAAAAATCAATTCAAGAATTAACAGGTGGAATGAGTTTTGGTTCATTTGGCTTTGATAATCAAGATATAGCTGATTCTCGTACTGTTACATTAAAAAATCGTAGTGAGAAAGCGAAAACATTCAATGTCAATGTTAAATTCCAAACTGGATTAAGAGGTTCATTAGATGCAGCTAAAAATAATGTAACATTAACTGGTCCTACATCTGTCAAATTAAATGGAATTAGCCAAAAATCAATCAAGTTCAATTTAAACATTCCAAAAACTGCTGAAAAAGGCACTTATGAAGGATATATTACATTCACGAACACTCAAGATCCAACAGAAACATATCAAATTCCATTTGGTGGACGAGTAGTGAATGAAGGCATTGGTTCAGTTGACGCCTTACCAATGTATTCGTCAGATACAGCTTGGCCGGACAATGCGTGGCCTTTCGAATCATTTTCATTCTCATTAAAATCACATATGAAAACATTAGATATCGTTTTACAGGATCCTAATACAGGTGAGGACCTAGGATTAGTAGGTTCATTGAGTCCGATTATATTGAATGAAAATCAAACTTATTATGTTTCAAGAGGTTTTACTGGAACATATTATCCATTTACTGGTGATTCAAAGAATCCGATTGCATATCAACCAGAAATTGCTCAACCAGGACGCTATAAAATTAAGCTGGTTGGATCAAATGAACAAGGTAAAACATTCACAAAATCAGCTGATTTCATCTATGACTTAGGTGCACCAACTATGACTTCTAGCTTTGATTCATTAGACCAAAAAGTAATTGAATACAATGATAGTCAATTTGATTCAAATGGACAATTCTTATATGACTTTAACTTTAACTTAAATGATCCTGAAACAGAAGAAGCTAGTAAACTAGGTCTTCCAGTTGATCAATCAAACAATGCAATTGTTACATTTTATAATAGTCCATGGCCGAAAAATCCAATTTTTACAGATAAAAACGGAAATTACAATGATAAACTTGTAGTTAGAAAACAAGCTGCACCTTTACAAGTTCAGTTTTATGGAATGGATTATGCAAGAAACTTTACTGGAAATGCTTTTAATATGTTAAGAGTTGTTTTTGTGGATCACAATTTACCATATTACTATTTAAAAGCAAATAAACAAATCGTAACTACAGGAGATACAGTAAATTATAGCGTTCGTTCAAATAATGTTAAAAATTTAAAGACAACTAAAATTACAATACCAGTTGATTCTAACCTTGCTTCAATTGAAAATGTAGTTGTAAATGATGTGGTAAAACAATATGGTGATGCAAAAGTGTCAGTATCTACGGTTCCATCAGGGGGGTATTTAAACTATACAATTACATTCACTTATTTAGGCGATAAATTATTACCAGAAGACTTACAGTTATTTAATTTCGACCTTAAAACGTCTAAAAAATTTACAGATGGTGTTTATGGAGGATCTGCTTTCAATTGGTATACAATGACAGCCTCTACGACTGATCAATCAGATGTTGTGACTAATAATGTTTACTCTTACATGGAAAGTATTAAATACAAACCAACCTATTCAAGATTAGATGGAGCATTGCGTTTAGAAGGGACAATTGATCCTGCAACAGGTCAGCAAAATTATGCGATTGATCTAAGTGCAATCGGTGCAAAAGTAACAGTTACTTCTTATGATGGAAAAACAAGTGTTAATGCGCCGAGTTTCAATAAGAGTGGGCAGTATATCATTGAAGGTCTTAAAGCTGAAGTAAATCCTTATACGGTAACTGTTGATGTACCAGGTCATTTCACTATGAACCGACAACTTGTTTTATCCAATAATGTACGTGGGGAAATCGTAGGAAAAAGATTAGCTTGGAACTTACCAGTTGCTGCAGCTGGCGATGTAAACAAAGATAATGTTATCGATATTCTAGATGCATTAGCAGTACAAACATATTGGGATACGAATAAAGCTACAGCAGATTTTAACTTTGATAAAGTAGTTGATAAAAAGGATATGGATTACATTGTTAAAAACTTCGGATTACAAAATCCAACAGTTTCAAATGCACCAATAGCGAAAAAATCGTATAAAGGTTCAACATTGGACAGCATATTAAGTCAATTAGGCATAAAATAGACTTCAATGTAATTACAGGGAAAATTACTAGAATAATGTGAATGAATAGGTACCGGTATTGCATTGTGGTTAGAATGCCGGTACCTATTATACTTTAAATCTTAGAACTAAAGGGTGAAGAAGGAGGAAAGACGTTGGGGGAATACAAATATATTCAGACTTATACTAGGTATAGCAATGCAGAAAACTTTCAACAGATACTCCGTAATTTTAGACACTTGTTGCTACAAACGGGTTTCTCACAAGATGAAGTAGACAGATGGCTTTCAGGTATAATCTGGTCGGTAGATGATTTTCGATTAGATTCTGAAGAATCGATTCCACTAAGCCATAACATGTTGTTAGAGCTGGATCATTCTAAACTGAATGTCTTTGCTTCCATCATAATTTGGACAGATAAAATAGGTTCATATTCATTAAAAGAACCTTGGATTGAGCTTTTAATAATGGTGAAACTCGAAGACCAACCATATACAAAAGATGTTTCGAAATGGGAAAAGGTGTTATTCAAAATCATGTCTTTGTTCTTTGAAACGTTTCAAGAAACAGGAGTGTATTTAACAAACAAAATGCAAGACGGAGAAGCATTCATAGGTCTTGTAGGAAATCGAGAAGAAAAACTTTGGGCATTTGATTGTGCCATCATCCCGCTTCCTTACTATCCGTTGTATGAAAATGTGCCAGAGGATTTTAGAAGCTATACAGTTCCGCACGGTATAGGTTATGTAAGGAAGAATCAAGAATGATAGGTTACTATTGTTAAATCGAACCAAAGAACGGCCATATTATTACATAATCTTACAAATTGATTTTCGATTTAGTGTTATGTTAAAAAACAGATTAATGATTAAATTAAAAATATTTCTTAAAAAATTGTCGGATAGATAGTGAATTTTCTTACGACTCTTCCAAGAG
>NZ_JBALOS010000343.1:0-1746 GCF_036962765.1 Neobacillus drentensis | reverse complement strand
GATGAAAAAAGTACAGAACGGTCACTCTGAAGGGTTCACAGTGCCCGGATAAGATGAAAAAGGCCCTTAACGGTCACTCTGAAAGATACACAGTGCCCGTATAAGATGAAAAAAGCCCATAACAGTCGCTCTGAAGAGCTCACAGTGCTCGAATAAGACGAAAAAAATTTCCTCGGTTACTCTTAAATGGTTGAAGTAACCGAAGAAGTATTTTTCCAATAATGATTTCATCCAAAAGGAATTGACCATACAGAAGAACGGCAAACTATAGCGAAAATCATTCAGCTGGAGGGGAACAATTAATGAATTCTAAGTATGCTGCATTATTGGAATCATTTACATTTTCAAATGGAGTTACGTTGAAAAACCGAATCGTGATGGCTCCTATGACTAATTTTTCATCCAACCCGGATGGTACCGTTACAGATGCTGAGGTCAGCTATTATGCCCGGCGTTCAGGAGGAGTTGGGTTGGTCATTACAGCTTGTACATATGTGACTGCCAATGGGAAAGGTTTTCAAGGTGAATTTGGGGGTGACAGAGATGATTTAATCCCAAGTTTACGGAAATTAGCCACTGAAATTAAGGAGCAAGGAGCAAAAGCGATTTTGCAAATCTTTCACGGCGGCCGCCAAGTACCCCCTGAATTTGTTCCGAATGGTGATGTTGTCAGTGCAAGCGGTGTAGCTGCTGAAGGTCCAGGTAAACCAGTCCCACGGGAATTATCTGATCAAGAAGTGGAAGCGATTATCCATGATTTTGGGGAGACTACTCGCCGTGCGATTGAAGCGGGTTATGATGGAGTTGAAATTCATGGTGCCAACGGCTATCTCATCCAGCAGTTTTTCTCTCCGCATTCCAACCGGCGTGAAGATAGATGGGGAGGCAGTCTCGAAAAACGTCTCAGCTTTCCGTTAGCGGTTGTAGATGAAGTGAAAAAGGTAGCAGCTGAGCAGTCAAGTGAACCGTTTATTGTGGGTTATCGATTTTCCCCTGAAGAGGAAGAAACACCAGGAATTACAATGGCTGATACATTAGTGTTAATAGATGCATTAGCTAAAAAGGATCTTGACTATCTGCACGTTTCCCTCCAGGATTTCTGGTCCACCCCACGACGCGGGGTGGATGACACACGCGCACGGATCGAAATCATCCAAGAACGGGTAGGAGCAAGTGTCCCAGTAATTGGTGTGGGTTCTATCTATACAGTGGATGATGCGTTAAAAGCAATCCAATCAGGTGTACCATTAATTGCATTAGGACGTGAAATGATTATGGACCCTGACTGGGTACAAAAAGTGGCCGAAGGCAGGGAGTTCGAAATTGTAACAAAAATTGATAAAAATAAACAGCAGGAGCTGGTGATCCCTGACCCACTTTGGCAAGCGATTATCCATTCACCAGGATGGTTTCCAGGTGTAGATTAATCATTTTAAATAGAGTCTTTGGCCTAATCACCATTTTGGGATTAGGCCATCCTTACTTCGCACTTTTTCTTATGGAATAAGCGAGGTAAAAACAAATAATTGGAAGAAAAGCAACGAATCTAAGCCAATTCTCAGCCCCAATGAAATAAAGGGATGGCAGCACTAAGGCAATCCCGCTTAATACAAAGGCTTTCGACGACTTTCTTCGAATTCCCCAGGCTAGTATAAATAATGAAACCCCAATTAATAACCAAAACACAAGACCTATCCAATTAAAGCTCAATCATTTTCCTCCTAAAGATTTTTTTATAATATATAT
>NZ_JBALOS010000342.1:6422-6893 GCF_036962765.1 Neobacillus drentensis | reverse complement strand
AACAAATCTCCATATTTACGAGGTATTTCAACATACTGAACCACTTTATTCTTGTTAAGAAATACAATTAAATTTATATCATCTCGAAAATGTATATTACTTGGGTCTTTGAATTTTACACCAAGTTGTTTATATATAGTTTCTTGTGTAGTGTAAGGTGTAAAAATATATGCTTTATCCCAGGCAAAGTCTATTAAGGGGTTTAAGTTGATTTCCTTAACACTATCTTTCTCCAAAGCAGCACAAATAGATTTTTCTAGCACCTTATTATGTAAGCCATCAGCTTGAGAACAACTTGCCAGAATATTTAGAAGGAAACAAATCATATATACAAATCTCTTCAAAATACCACCCCTATTTATTAAATCCCTTGGAAAATACTAATAAATTTCTAGAAGAAATGTACCCGTTACTTTAAGAACAATATTTCACAAACTCTTAGCATGGTGCCCTTCGAGTGGAATAAAATAT